>JAYVWQ010000332.1:0-4824 GCA_043785945.1 Akkermansia sp. | reverse complement strand
CGGGCCAAGCGCGCGGCCTGCGCGAACAACTTGATCAACATCGGCGTGGCCGCTTCCGCCTGGTCCCACGACCACAACGATCTGTTCCCCATGCAGGTGCCGGTGAGCCAGGGCGGGACGCGGGAATTTGCCGAGGCCACGGCGCTGAACCCGGATGTGTCCTTCAACTTCCGGCATTTCCAGGCGCTCTCGAACGAACTGGCCACCCCGTGGCTATTGCGCTGTCCCGCCGAAAAGTTCCGGGAGCGTGCCGAGAATTTCGCCTCCCTGAGCAATCAAAACATCAGCTACTGGCTCAACACCGCCGCCGCGCCGGGACGCCATGATTCGCCACTGGCGGGCGACCGCAACGTGCGCACCTCGGGCCGCACGGCTTGGACATTCCTCCAGATTAGCGCGGGCGACGCAGTGGAATTCTCTGCCGAGATACACGGCCATCGCGGCAATACTCTTTTCGGCGACGGTCATGTGGAAGATCTCGACAGCCGCGCCCTGCGGGCCGCTTTCGCCGCCGCCACGGTCAGCAATCTCGACCTGACGCTGGCCCTGCCGCAGGGCGAATCCGGCGACAGCACCGCCCCGTCTTCGTTCGCAGTCGCTGACTCCGCGCCGGTGCAACCCGCACCCACCGCCGTTCCCAACTCTGGTTCAACAGCCAGCACCGCCACTAAATCCCCGCTCAACTCAGCCTCATCTCCATCATTGCCGAATTTCCCCAATCGCCCCGCTTCTCCTGGCCCGCGCGAAGCGGCGGATAAGCGCAGCGTACTGGTCACACGCCTGGACGGCACGGTCGTCACCTCCACCGTGCCGCGTCGCGTGACCAGTGGGGTGGGGGCCGTCGATCCCAGATCAGCGGTCGAGTCAGGGGCGGTGAGTCCGTGGATTGAGTTCGTGCAGTGGGTCACGCGCGTGGCGGCGCGCGGGACATATTGGCTGCTTTTCCTGCTGCTGCTGGCCCTGCTGGCCTTTGAATTCGCGCGCCGCCGGGCCAGGCGGAAGCGGAGAACGGCGCGATGAGGCCGAAATACCGTCCACCAAATTAGGGCAAGGCCAGTAGGCGAGCTTTCCGTTAATTCGTAGCCGAGACCACGATTCGCAAAGCGAACAGCCTGTCTCGGGAAACACACTGGTGGCGGGCTTGGGAAGCCTCACCTGCCCAGCGCCGAATGTTTTTGCAGGCACGCGCGCTGCACTGGTTGGCGCGTACAGTTCTAATGAGGTATTTCTTTCCCGGTTCGTTGTCTGGCCTTCCCGGCAGAAACTGGGCGTCCAAGTGTCACTCTGGAATGTCAAACTTCCGGCCGATACGCCTGTTTTTTTGATTCAGGCGTTTTAGTGCCCGCTGCAAACACCAAAGTGCTGACTCATGATGTTATCGGCGGGGGCGGGAGGGGAATCGCCTCTTCCAGAAGCATGATGGGGATGCGATTGCGCACGGCGTAGGCCACGGCGCGGTCGGTCCGCACGAGGGCACCATCCAGCTTGTCTTCCACAACGTGGCCACCGCGATTTTTCAGCGTGCCCGACGCCACGCCTTCATTGAGCCGGGCCACGAGGGCCGCGTCCGCCGCAGTCAGGAGTTGGTGGGTTTCCGGGCAGCAGAGAATTTTCAGCAACGCTTCGTCGATCATAGGTTCAGAGCTTTCACCGTTGTTTCGTAGACTTCCCGCACCGTCACACCGGCCCGCGCGGCGACCTGGCGGCAGGATTCAAACTCGGGCGCGGCTTGGATTACTTTGCCCCCCAGCCGCCCCAGCTTCACCGACACCTCGCCAAATTTGGTCGTCACCTTCGTCATCTCGCGGCGCAGCTTGCGGCGCTCCGCCAAAGTGCGGCGCACGCCAAAAGCCGTCGTCTCGCGCAGGATGAGTTCGGAGAATTTGTCCGCATCCGTGTCAGCGCACAAGACCGTGAGCAGCACGCCGGGCCGGTTCTTTTTCATCTGCACCGGGGTGTAAAATACATCGAGCGCGCCCGCCGCCAGCGCCTGTTCCACGAACGCACCCAGCAGCTCGGCATTGATGTCGTCAAGATTGGTTTCGAGGACCGCAATCGTATCCGTCTCCCAATCCAATCCGCCGCCGACCCTGGACCTTGGACCTTGGACCTTGGACCCTTCACCCTTTTCTCCGAAGACCGCACGCAGCACGTTCGGGCGCGTCTTGTTCTGCCGCGTGCCGAGACCGTAGCCAATTTTCTCCACTGCCTGCTCGCGCATCGGGCCGAAGCTCTCCGCAAACTCAGCCAGAATCGCGGCACCCGTAGGCGTGATGAGTTCGCCCGGTTCCTCGCACTGTTGAAGGGTCACGCCGCGCGCCCGCAAAATCTCCAGCGTGGCCGGCGCGGGAATGGGAAACGTGCCGTGCGCGCAACGAATCGTGCCGGTGCCTTCAATCGGTTGCGCCGCACGCACGCGCGGCCGGCCCAGCATCTCCAACACGACACACGCGCCCACAATATCGACGATGGAATCGACCGCGCCGACCTCATGGAAGTGAACCGACTCCGGCGGATGCCCGTGAATCTTCCCCTCCGCCACCGCCACGCGCTGAAACACCGCGATGGCTTTCTCCTTCACCCACGGCGAGAGGAGACTGCGAGAGATCATCTTGCTGATGTCGGCGAAGGTGCGCCCGTGGGTATGTTCGTGGCCGGGTTCGTGGGAATGAGAATGTTCTCCTTCGCCGTGGGAGTGGACATGGGCCGGGCTAGTCGTCAGATGCAAGTCGAACTTCGTGCCCGCAATCGCCCCGCGTTCCTGCCGCGAGACGTGGAGATGATATTCACGCAACCCCAGCTTCTCCAACTCGCGCTCGAACTGCGCCGCGTCCACGCCCAGATCGAGCAGCGCACCGATGAACATGTCGCCGCTGATGCCGCTGAAGATGTCGAGGTAAAGCGTTTTCATGAATGACGAATGGCTAATGTCGAATGACGAAAGAATGACCAGTGACCAAGTTCCCAATGGAATCAGCCGCGATGGTCACTTCGGGATTAAGGCTTGGGATTTCTTTCGTCATTCGACATTCGTAATTCGTCATTCCATCCGCGTCACTTCGTGCCCGCCAGCGCGTTCATCTGACTGGCCGCGTAGCCCGCGCCGAAGCCATTGTCGATGTTCACCACCGTCACGCCGCTGCCGCAACTGTTCAGCATCCCGAGCAGCGCGGCCACGCCGCCGAAGTTCGCGCCGTAGCCCACACTCGTCGGCACGGCGATGACCGGCTTCGAGACCAAGCCGGCCACGACGCTCGGCAGCGCGCCTTCCATGCCGGCCACGGCCACGATGACATTGGCGCGGCGAATTTCTTCCAGACGGCGCAGCAGTCGATGCAAGCCCGCCACGCCCACGTCGTAGATGCGCTCGACGCGGTTGCCCATGATCTCTGCCGTGACGGCGGCCTCTTCCGCCACGGGCAAGTCGCTCGTGCCCGCACAAAGCACGACGATAACGCCGGGGCGCAGCAGGCGCGGCTTGCTTTCGATGGTCACGCAGCGCGCGGCTTCGTGAAACACGGCGCGACGGAACTTTTTCTTCAAGGCCCGCGCGTGCGGCGGCGTGATGCGCGTGATGAGGACAGGCTGCTCTCGCTCGACCAGCTTGGATGCTATGGCCACGACCTGGGCCGGGGTCTTGCCCGCACCGTAAATCACTTCAGGAAATCCCTTCCGCGCGACCCGCTGCAAATCGACCTGGGCGAAACCGAGGTCGGCCACGGGCGCAGCCTGAAACGCGCGCACGACTTCCTCGACGGAATTTTTTCCGGCGCGGAATTTCTCCAGCAGAACTTTGGCTTCAGTGGCGGTCACGGTCTGAGTGTGGCGAGTTGGGAAACGGGATTTCAACCACGGATGAACAGGCGGTCGAGCATCAATGATGCTTGAAGAGCCGATGCCGGTTTCTGAACAGGTACCAGACAATCAGGATGTTCAGCACCAGCACGACAAATAACCCCCACGAGAAGCGATCCTTCCTCGTCAGCTCATAGACTTCGATGGGGATGAAAAACGCCGCCTCGCCGATGGCCAGCCAGCCGGCCCAACTCTGGCGGAAAATCATGCCCACGCCCTCGACCAGCGAGAACGAGCTGTAGATCACCGTGCCCAGCGCGGTCCAGAGCAAGTCCTTTTCCGTCAGATGGCCGACCCGCTCGGCCAGGTGGGCGAAGAACTTGTTCGCCGGAGTGACCTGCAAAAAATGCAGCAGCTTCTGAAACTCGTGCGGCAGGTTGTTGTCCGAAAGGGTGTAGGCGGCAATCGCGACCGCGACGAAGAGCGCCCCCTTGAGGAGCTTGAAGGCGATGATCGCGTAGAGCGTGGGCGCGCGCTTGGCCGAGGCGTTGGGCTTCATCTCAGTGCGCCGCCTCCTCCGACACGATCTTCTCCGAGCCGTCGCGCTGCGCCACCCGGCTGCGTTTCGCCTCGACCTTGATGTAATGCAGGAGAATCGGGGCCAGAATCATCCCGGGAATCCCCATCAACTTCTCCCCGATCAACAGGCCGATGAGCGTGAGCCACATCGGATTCTGGATGCGGTCGCCGACGATCTTGCTGTTCAGGAAGTATTCGAACTTGTGCAGGACCACGAGGAAGACGAGCGCGGTCAGCGCCATCTGCGGCGAAATGGTGAACCCAACGCCGACAATGATCGTGTTGCTGATGAGGTTGCCGATGATGGGCAGCAGCCCGCACAGGAAGGTGATCCCGATGATCACTTTGGTGTACGGAAAACCCACCCAGACCAGAAACACCGCCGTCAACGCCGTGTTGATCGTGGAAATAAGAATCTGCGCCCCCATCACGGTCGCGAAACTCTCATAA
>JAYVWQ010000331.1:0-10225 GCA_043785945.1 Akkermansia sp. | reverse complement strand
ACGAGATGGCCCGTCAGCCCGGCCTGCACCGCGATGTTGGCGGTCTCGGGATCGCGGATTTCGCCAACCATGATGACCTGCGGATCTTGGCGCATGAGCGAGCGCAACGCCTTGGGATAAGTGAAATCCTGAGTGTTGTTGATCTGCGCCTGGCTGATCATGGGCAGGTTGAACTCCACCGGGTCTTCCACGGTGGCGATGCTCATGGTCACGCCCGAGCGCTGCACGATGTGGTAGAGGGCGGAGTAAATGGCCGTGGTCTTGCCCGAACCGGTTGGCCCGGTGAGCAGCAGCAAACCGCTGGGCCGCGCCAGCAGTTTCAGGAAAGTCTGCTGCGTTTCTTGATCAAAACCCAGCGCCGCCAGATCAAAACTGCGGTTGCTCGGATCAAACAGACGCACCACGATCTTCTCGCCGCGCACTGTCGGGAAAACGGAGATGCGCAACTCGACCCCGCCCAGTTCCGGCCCGGCGGAGGCATGCCCCTCCTGGGGTTGGCCCGTTTGGTAGCTGACCAGATTTGCCATCACCTTGAAGCGCCCGGAGATTTTCTCCATCAACTCCAGCGGCAGATGCACCAGTTCGGTGAGCACGCCGTTCAGGCGAAGGCGCACCACCAGCGTGCTCTCCCACGGCTCGATGTGGATGTCGCTCGCACCCGCCTTGATCGAGTCATAGAGCAGGTAGTTGACGAGCAGTCCGATTTCGATGCCGCGCTCGGCGGAGTCTGACTGGAGATAAGCGATGGTTTGGCTCACGCGTGTGCTTGGTTGGGCGCGAGTAAAAGTCCCCGGCGCGAAAAGTCACTGTCAAAGTGAGGGAAGGAAGTGGCCCGCCCCTTGGTCATTCGTCATTGTTGCCCGCCCTATCCCGCGCGGCTGAGCGCCTTGTTCACGGGGCGGTCCAAGGAGTCGCGCACCACTTCGGCGAGACGCGTGGGCGGATACGGCTTGGGGAGAAAGTTGCAATCCTCCAACAGAGCCAGGTCTTTGCCCGCCATGCCGGGGCTGTAGCCACTGGTGTAAATCACCTTCAACTCCGGGTCCATGAGCGTCAGCCGTTCGGCCAAATCGCGACCAGAAATGCCTTCGGGCATGACCATGTCGGTCAGCAGCAGATCAATCTCGTCGCGGTGCTTGTCCCAGACGCGGAGCGCGGCCACACCCGATTCTGCCGAGACGACTCGATAGCCGTACAGTTCCAAAATCTCCGTGACCAGTTCGCGCAGCGCCTCCTCGTCCTCGACCACCAGGATGGTTTCCGCGCCGCCGCGAATTTTCTTTTCCGCCATCGAATTCGGCACCGCCTCGGCGGTGCGATGACTGGTGGGAAAATACAAACGGAACGTGGTCCCCGCGCCCACGCTGCTGTCCACCTCGATCCAGCCCTGATGCTGCTTGATGATGCCATAGACCGTGGCGAGGCCGAGTCCGGTGCCCTTGCCCGTTTCCTTGGTCGTGAAGAACGGCTCGAAGATGCGGTTGAGCGTGATGGGATCCATGCCGCAGCCCGTGTCGCAGACGGTCAGACAGACAAATTCGCCGGGCCGCGCCTCGGGATTGAGCACCACGGAGTGTTCATCAAAGCCCTGCACCGTCGTGGCGAGGATGAACTTGCCGCCGCGGGGCATCGCCTCGCGGGCGTTGACCGCGAGATTCATGATGATCTGTTCCAGCATGCCCGTGTCGCCATAGACGCTGGGCAGACCGGTGTGCTCGATGAATTCGATGGCGATGTCTTCGCCCACCATGCGCTGCAACATGCCGGTGATGTTATGCAACACTTCGTTCAGATCGGTGGCCCGCGGCTGCATGACCTGCTTGCGGCTGAACATGAGCAACTGGCGGATCAGATTTCCGGCCTTCTCGGCGGAGAGGCAAATCTGCTTGAGCGGCTTGCTGTGCGGTGAAGTTTCGTCGAACGAATCCAGCAGCAGGTTCGCGTGCCCCTGCACGACGGTCAGGATGTTGTTGAAATCATGGGCCACGCCAGCCGCGAGCTGGCCGACGGCCTCCATCTTCACCGAGTGACGCAACTGGGCCTCGAGATTCAAGCGCTCCGTGATCTCAGAAGCGTAACCATGCACCACTCCGCTACCGGGAATGGGCACAAAGGACCACGCAAACGTGCGCGTGCCCCGCGAAGTTTGGAAGAGCCGCGTGTTCCCCAAGCGCAGGCTGTCCGCCACGACCGCCGCCATGTCCGGCGGCAGGAGCGGCGCGAGCGTCATCTCGTCGATGGATTGCGCCATCAACTCGGCGGCGGCGTTGCTATACGTCATCGCCCCACTGGCCTCGAACTCGACCACAGGATTGGGGTTCTGACGCGGGAAGGCGGCGAGCTTTTCGATCTCCAACTCGGCCCGCTTTCGCCCGAGCGCATAGCGCACCGCCCGCTCCAAGGAACGCGCCGTGATCTCGCCCTTGACCAAAAAATCCGCCGCACCCGCTGTCATGGCCGCGCGATCCACCTCTGGCTCGGCCTGGCCGGTGAGCATGATGACGGGCGCATGCAGGCGCATCTCCGAGGCACGCTTGACCAAGTCCAGCCCGTTGCTCGGGCCGAGCCGATAGTCGATCAAATACACATCGTGGCGGCGTTCATTGAGCAGCCGGAGCGCGTCGTCCGCGTTGGCCACCCAGTCCACGGCATAGTAGATGCCCTCGATCTCGCCGAACAAATCGCGGGCGATAATGAAGTCGTCCTCATCATCCTCCACCATTAAAACGCGTATGGGCTGGTCACTCATGCGGCTCAGGCTTCGGTGGGGAGGACCACGATTTCAAACCAGTATTTGCCCAGCACTTTGAGCGTTTCCACGAGTGAATCGAATGTGACCGGCTTGGTCACATAGGAGTTCACGCCCAAGTCGTAGGTGCGGAGAATATCTTCATCGGCCTTGGACGTGGTGAGCACGACCACGGGGATGCGGCGCAGGTCGCGGTCGGACTTGATTTCCTTCAACGCCTCGCGCCCGTCTTTGCGCGGCATGTTCAGGTCGAGCAGGATCAGGCCGGGCAGCGGCTGCTCGATGAGATTGGCATACGGCCCCTCGCGGCGCAGATATTCCATCAGCTCCTCGCCGTCGCGCACGAAATGAACTTCGTTGGCCAGCCGGCACTCTTGCAGCGCGTCGCGCGTCAGCTCGCGATCCTCGGGATCATCATCCGCGATGAGGATGGTGATCATGTTTCTCGATTTCGGCGTGTGCAGCATGGCGTCAGGAGGTTCGGAGTTGGGACAAAGGGAGCGTGACTAGAAAAGTGGCACCGTGGCCGGGCCGGCTGTTGGCGGTGATGTCGCCGCCGTGGCGCTGGGCAATCTTGCGGCAGATGGCCAGGCCCACGCCCGTGCCCTCGTATTCGCCGCGCCCATGCAAGCGCTGGAAGACGGTGAAAATGCGGTCGAGATATTTCTCTTCAAAGCCGATGCCGTTGTCCTCGACGACCAGTTGAAAAAATCGTGCCTTGGCTGGGCGGCCGTTGGCCTCCGCCGGGACCGCCAGCGGGCGTGCAAAAACCTTCACCACCGGCTTCTCGTCAGGACGATGGAACTTGAGCGCATTCCCAATGAGGTTCTGCAACAACTGCCGCATCTGCGTCGGGTCAGCCTGCACGATGGGCAGCTCGGCCAGTTCCACGCGGCCTTGCACCTGTTCCAGCCGCACCTCCAAGTCGGACAGCACCTCCCGCGCAATGCCGTTCAGCTCCAAAGCGACAAAGGGCTTCGCCTGCGTGGTGACGCGGGAGAAGGAAAGCAAATCCTCGATTAGCGTCTGCATCCGGCCCGCCGCGTTCAACATCCGTTCCAGATAATCACGCCCGTCGTCCCCGAGGCTGGCGCCGCACTTGGTCTTCAAGCGGTCGCCGAAGGTTCGGACCTTGCGCAGCGGCTCCTGCAAATCATGAGAAGCCACGAAGGCGAAATCTTGCAGCTCGCGGTTATTCCGCTCTAGTTGCGCGGCAAATTCTTGGAGCTTGTGCGCGGCCGCCTGGCGCTCCGTAATATCCTCCGCGATGCCCACGAGAAACTCCGGCTCCCCCTGCTTGTTGAAGATGGGGAACTTTTTCGTGTGCAGCACCCGCACCCCGTATTGCGCCGTGCTCATGGTCTCCTCGGCTACTTCCACCATCCGCCCCGTGCGCAACACTTCACGGTCGGTCGCGGCGTAACGGTCCGCCTCCTCCCGGTTGAAAAAATCGTGATCGCACTTGCCCAGGTCCTTCGCCGCCACCAACCCGGTCGCGGCCTCATGCGCCTTGTTCCAAAGCACAAAAGTCAGGTCCGAGGCGCGTTTGATGAACACCATGCTGGGCAGGTTCTGAATCACCGAGTCTAGGAAAGCCTCGCTGCGCTGCCGCTCCTCTTCCGCCACCGCTCGCGCCGTCACATCCGTGAACACGCCCAGCAGACCGATGACCGAGCCGTCATCATCGAGCACCGGAGCTTTGGTAATCTCAATGTGGCGTCGGCGACCCTGCACGATGTTGATTTCCGCAAAGGTCTCCGGCTGACCGGTGCGCAGGATGCGCTCGTCGTCGGCAATGAACTTCTCCGCCACTTCCGAGGGGAAAAAATCCCGGTCGGAACGGCCCACGAACTCTTCGGGCGTCTTGCCGAAGTCGGCCGCGAAGGCGGGGTTCACCGAGATGAAAACGGATCGCGTGTCCTTAAAGAAAACGCGCTGCGGGAGATGCTCGATCAGGGTCTGATACAAACGACGGGTCCGGCGCGAAGCACTGCTGCTGGCGGTAGCAGTGGCGACCCGATTCCCCGTGGCGGGCGGTTGATCCGCCAAGGCCACCCCATTGTTTTCTGCGAGTTGCATGACTGTGAACTGCTCCAGTCATCGGAAGCTCCCGCCCGCACCTTGAGAGCGGAGCGCCGGTCTCTGACCGGGCGCGAGGAAGTTGAAAACCAACTGAGTCTCGCGAAGAGCAAGAAGGGAGCGACGGAATCTGAGGCAGCCCGGGCAGAACTTCTCTCTCCGTCCTTCGCACCCTTCGCGGCCTTCGCGAGACAGCCTCTTCTCCAACCGCCGGGCTACACCTTGCCAATCCACTGCCGTTCTTCCCACACCGCTTGGAGCGAGCTGACGTTGCGCGGATCAAAGACATGCTTCGCCGCCTTCAGCACGCGGCCCCGGCGCAGCGCGTGCCAGGCATCGCTGGCATTGATGGCCACCGACTGCATCACGCTTGGGTCGCGGTAGCAGTCGATCATGCAGCGGGTGCAACCATCGCGAATCAGCTTCGACTCGTCCCACTCGTACACGTTGCACATGGGAGTCTCCCAGAAATGGCAGCGGTAAAGGTTCAGATGCCAGTCGAGGTAAAAGTATTTGTGCCCGCCCAGGCAGCCGAAGCGTTCCTTCTCTCCGCGCAGATGCCGCTGCATCTCGCGCAGCGACTCCGTCGGATTCACCACCGGGAAATCACTGGTGCGCTTCAGCTCTTTAATCTGCTCGAAGACTTCCAGCAGTTCGTCCGTGCTGTAGTTCACCAGATTCGAGGCGCTGAAACTCAGGTAGCTCGATTTCAGCGTGGTAAGCGGATAGCTGAAAGTGCAGCTCGTGAAACCCAGCGTCCGCAAAAACTCCGGCAGCTTCGCGTAGTCTTCAATCAGCTTGCTCGCCGTGATGCTCGCGGTGGTCTGCACGCCCAGTTCCGCGAAGACCTCATTCGCGCGTTTAATCTTCCGGCACACGTCGGGCAGGCCGCGATTCTTCTCGTGGCTCTGCACGTCGTGGGAATCAATCGACATGATGACGCTGCTCAGACCGTCCGACGCCAGCGCGCGCATGTTGGCTTCCGTCCAGAGCGAGCCGTTCGTGCAAATCATCGCGTGGATGCCGCGCTCCGTGGCGTAGCGCAACATCGCGCGCAGATCGCGATGCACCAACGGCTCCCCGCCCACGAACAGCAGATAGCCGATGTGATTCCGCACCGCGATGTCGATCACATCGCGCGCCTCGGCCAGCGTCACGCTGCGGCGCTGCTTGGAATCAAACTTGTCCACCGCGAAGCCGCAGAAGTCGCACTTCGCGTTGCAGATGTTGGTAATGGCGAACTGGAGATAACCCGGCCCGCCGTGCTGGAGGACTTCCTTGAACAACTGCCAGCCGCCCTTCTTCGGACGCGCGACCGGCGTGGAGAAATCCACGACGGCGTGAGCCGTCTTGGATTCGGGAAATTCAGCGGGTGCGTTCATTTCAAGCGCGCAGAATGTGCGGAACGCCTGCGGACGGCGCAACTGCTAACGTGCCCCCGGCATCCTGCCGGGTTCCAACCACCATCGCGCAGAGAACCCGGCAGGATGCCGGGGGCACGTTAATCAAACATCTTCCCCGGATTCAAAATCCCGTTGGGGTCCAGCGTGCGGCGCAGTTCGCGCAGCACGCGCATCTGCGCTTCGCCCGCGAACTTTGGCAGAAAACTTTTCTTCGCCACGCCTATCCCATGCTCGCCCGTGATCGTGCCCCCGAGGCGAATGGCCTCGTCGAATATTTCCACAAACGCCTCCTCCACGCGGTGCATCTCCTCCTTGTTCCGTTCATCCGTGAGAAAGGTCGGATGCAAATTCCCATCGCCCATGTGGCCGAAAGTCCCGATGCGCAGGCGATGCTTCTTGGCCACTTGCTCCACAAAACGAATCATGTGCCCCAGTTCACTGCGCGGCACCGTCGCGTCTTCGAGAATGGTCGTCGGGGCCACGCGGGCCAGAGCCGAGAACGCACTGCGCCGCGCATTAGCCAGTTGCGCGGCTTCTGCGTCATCCTTGGCCACGCGCACTTCCAGGCAGCCGTGTTCGCGCGCGATTCGCTCCATGTCCGCCGCCTCCTCCGCCACGACCGCCGGATGCCCGTCCGTCTCCATCAGCAGCAGCGCCTCGCAATCCAGCGGCAGCCCGATCTTCGCGTAATCCTCCACGCAATGAATCGTCGTGCGATCCAGGAACTCCAGCGTGCAGGGAATGATCTGCGCCGCGATGATCGCCGACACCGTCTCGGCCGCGCGATCCATCTGCGCGTAAGTCGCGACCATCGTCTTCTTCGTCTGCGGTTTCGGGATGAGCTTGAGCAGCACCTTCGTGATCACGCCCAGCGTGCCCTCACTGCCAATGAACACATCCTTGAGCGAATAACCCGCCACGTCCTTCACGCACTTGTTGCCCAGGAACGTCACCTCGCCATTCGGCAGCACCACTTCCATGCCCATGACGTAATTGCGCGTCACCCCGTACTTCAGCCCGCGCAGCCCGCCGGAATTTTCCGCCACGTTCCCGCCGATGGTCGAAATCTTCATCGAGCCAGGGTCCGGTGGATAAAACAGGCCGTACTTCACCGCCTCTTCGGCCACTTGAATGGTCGTCACGCCCGGCTCCACCAGCATGGTGAGATTGGCCCGGTCCGTTTCCAGAATCTTGTCCATGCGCACCGTACACATCACCACGCAATCGGTGGAAGGCAGGCTGCCGCCGCTCAGGCCCGTGCCCGAGCCGCGCGTCACGATGGCCGTGCCGGTGCGATTGGCCCACTGGAGCAGCGCGCTGATCTGCGCCGTGGTCGTGACGAAGAGCACGCAGCCCGGCATCTGTTGCAGGGCGGCCGTGCCGTCGAAGGAATAGGGGATTAAATCCTCCGCGCTGGTCAGCACATTGGGCGTGCCGACCAGTTGGCGCAGTTCGGAGAGAAGTTGTTCGGTCAATGCCATTGGTGGCGGAGACATTGCGCCCGCCGACGCGGACGGGTCAAGGAAACGGGCGGGCGAACGAAATGAACTTGAACCTCATCGGCAAAGAAAAAGCCGTCGGTTGTGAAAACCGAGGGCTTTCTCAACGAAATATCTTCCTACTTATTCCTGAATGGTTGAGGGATCGATTTGATTGGATCCGTCTTCGCACTCTTCAAATACGCAGTGATATTCGATTTTAGCTTAGTGCTCCAACTTGGTTCACGTTGGTCGTAAATAATGACGCGAAGATGGCGCAAATCGAATGGAACATCTTCAAGAACTCCAGAAGTGAAAACCACAGGTTTCCCTGCCGCATGCGACAGACCAAGCTCGTAAAAGACGTTGGCATTTTTCCCGGTCAAATCGGCTAACAACACTTTTGATTTTTCAATGTGTTCCCAAATTTGCTCTACGACGCTCCCGGAGGAGAATATTTCATCGCCGCGTACCGGCTCGAATCCGGCTTCCTTGATGGCAGGGACATAGATTTCTTTGTAATAAACGTCATTCCAATGGCCAAAAGGCATCATCACAAAACAAGTATCCAAGAATTCTCGCACTCCCTCGTTTCGCCCTTCAGCGGTCGAAACGGTCGCGTCAACAATTGGCTGTTTGGTGCTCTCTCCGCGTTCATCTTTCACTTCTGACACACGAAACGCCTTCAAAAACTCAAGGTTCTTCAGGAAAACTTCGGCGAAAGTTTGGACGCGATCTCGCGGAATCTGAAATTCCCTAATCAGGGTGTTCTCAAAGAACTCATCTTCTGGAATTTTCTTACCACTGTAAAAACCTTCCACGGCCTTGAAGTCTGTCACGTTCCGAAATGCGGCTAACAAAGCCTTCTGACGCTGCTCAGAAGAGCCGGGAGAGAGAATGTCTTCACCAAGTTTTTCCAGTGTAACCGTAGCAGTGGTTCCAGTACCAGATGTCAGACCGTAAAGAGCTGAAGATTTGAGCAAATCGAGGTATCTCCAATCATTCTCTTTGTTGAAGCCAACAGCTTTTACGAGGTCAGCTGCTTTCGTTGGATTGCCAGCGAACTTATCGTCCATCGCCTTCGGAATGCGCAGCGCATCTTCTAAACTGTTTTTTGGAAACTTCCAAGGAGCAATCGTTGCCCCTTTTGCAGCCGCAGCTCTCTTGGCTTTCGCCGCACTTTTTTTAGACGCGGATTTTTTTAAGGTCTCTGCGATTGGTTTTTCAGGTTCGAGATTTTCAACGCTCATAAGTTAGTGCTGCTCAATTGGTGTATTGCAAATACGGGATTCGGTCTGGCTCAAGAGGCTCAGGCCGAATTGGGGTTAGTTCGAGACAATTTTACCCATTTTTGCCGTTTCCTACCCATGCACCGAGTGCGGCACCCATATGCTGTGCTGGCCGAAGGGTTGGCCGCTTCATGGTCCCTCAGGTCTTGATGACTTCGACCAATCCCGCGCCCAGGGCGTGGACCGGCAAGCGCGTGTCCAGCGTGACGAGCGTGCCAGCATTCCGGCGCGCGACTTCGACCAGCCAGGCATCGTTGACCTGCTGATGGCCAAGCGCGCGGGCGTAAATCGCAGGGGCGTCAGCGCCGGGCGAGGGCCAGAAGCGGTGCGTCTTGAGGCGGGTCCACTGTTGGAGCAACGTGGCCGCGTCCTGCGGAGAAACAGCGTTGGTGGTGTATGCCGGATTGGAGGAGAGCCGGACAAAACCAAGCTGCGTGAAAGCACAGGTCGCCCAGCCTTTCCTCGAATGGGCGGCGAACCAGGCGTGCGCCGCCGCGTGGTGCTGATGGTTCGGCCAGGCCAGCGCGAGCAGGACGTTCGTGTCCAGCAGGGGCACCTTCACGTCGCGTCCTCCGCGAGCAGCTCCTTCGCGCGGCTGCTGGGAATGATCTCGGCGTTCGGCTTGACCGTGAAGACTGGCAGCCCGCTTTTGGCGGTGCTCTGCGCCGAGGCGCGCAACCCGCGCCGGGCCAGTTGCGAGAGCACTTCGCCCAGTTTCTTGCCTGAAGCCTGGGCCTGATCCCGCGCCGCTTCAAAAACATCGTCGTCCAAAGTCACGGTCGTTCTCATGCGCTGATACTGTGATGCAGTGATGCGCTTGAATCAAGCCCTGGGTCGGATCGGCGGGTAGGGCGCGTCGCTCCGCGCGCGCTGGGGTGCGGCGTGGCCGGACGGAATGTTCTGAAATCCGCCTGCCGCTGATAGCTCGGGAATGTTCCCACCTCGCCGTCCGATCCAGCGGCGCGCGCGGAGCGACGCGCCCTACCTTTCAGCGCAACGCACTACCATCAGCCAGCGCGTCGCCAAGTTTTTCCCTTGTCCACTGCGTCGCCGCGAAGAAGATTGCCGCATGATCAATCGTTCACTGACGGCCCGGATTATTTGCACGCTCACTCTCGCCCTGCCTTGGCTCGCGCCCACGACCGGCGCGGCGGCGGAGGTGCTCAAGGGCCATCCGCCCATCGAGATTCCCAACTCGCGAGGCGGGTTTGATTATTTGCAAGTGGA
>JAYVWQ010000330.1:0-5227 GCA_043785945.1 Akkermansia sp. | reverse complement strand
ACGCCGTTGACGAGCTTCGTGACGATGAGCCTCGCCGCGAGCGGGCAGGCGAACCACATCGTTACGCGGCGCGGGCTGGAGTTTCTGCTCAAGTCGCAGCGACCTGACGGCAGTTGGCCCATCGACACCAACCTCTCGACGTGGTGTACGACGCTCGCCATCGCCGCGCTTCCCCAATCTTCAATCCCCAATCCTCAATCCTCAATCGCCTGGCTATTGAAGCAACAATACCGCACCGGGCATCCCTACACCCACGCCGCGCCCGGTGGCTGGGCCTGGACAGACTTGCCCGGCGGCGTGCCGGACGCCGACGACACAGCGGGGGCATTGCTGGCACTGCACAAACTTCGTCTTCGTAGCAGCCGACGTGAGGAGGCTCCATCTGAAGAATCCGAAATGGATCAGAGCCTCCTCACGTCGGCTGCTACAAGAGATGATATGCTCCGCGCGGCGGAAGCGGGCCTTCGCTGGCTGCTCGACTTGCAGAACAGTGACGGCGGCATCCCGACCTTCTGTCGTGGCTGGGGCGCGCTGCCGTTCGACCGCAGCAGCGCGGACATCACGGCGCACGCGATTCGGGCGTGGCGGGCGTGGCGTGACGAAGTTCCCGGTGAGTTGAGAAAGCGGATCGATTCTGCCGGGCCACGCGCGCTGGCCTTCCTGGCCAGCGCCCAGCGCAGTGATGGCTCGTGGCTGCCGCTGTGGTTCGGCAACGAGCACGCACCCGACGACGAAAATCCCACCTACGGCGCGGCGCGGGTCATTCGGGCCTTGGCTGGCGTGGAAGGAGCGGACGGATGCGTGGCCGGTGGCGTGAAGTTTCTGCTTTCCATTCAGAATGTGGACGGCAGTTGGAGCGGCAAGGCGAACGGGCCGGCTTCGGTTGAAGAAACGGCTTTGGCTGTCGAAGCGCTGGCCCACGCCGAGCGATGCTCGGCGCTCCAATCGGACGACGTCCGTCCAGCTCTGATGCGCGGCGCGGATTGGTTGAGGACACGGGTAGAATCCGGCGCGTGGCTGGAGCCGTCGCCCATTGGGTTCTATTTCGCCAAGCTCTGGTACTTTGAACGGCTGTATCCCATGATTTTCACCGTGGGTGCATTGCGGGCCGTGTGCGAAGTGCTGGATGAGAAATAAAAAAAGCGGCGGTCCGAAGACCGCCGCGTTGAGATTCAGTTGAGGACTCGCGTAGCTCGTCCCTCCAACGCTGTTCAGATAAACTCGTTGATCAGGTTCTCCAAGAATTCCTGCCGGCCGCTGGTGTTCGCATCGGCTTCGCCCTTCTTGAGCATGTAGGATTCGAGCGAGGAGAAGCTCTCCTTGCCCTGCTCGATGCGCTTGCCGAGGCCGCTGTCCCATGACGCGTAACGCTGCTTCACGAAGCTGGCGAGGCGTCCGTCCTTGCGGATGGCGGCGGCAATCTTCAGGCCGCGCGCGAAGGCGTCCATGCCGCCGATGTGCGCGTGGAAGAGGTCGTCCGGCTCGAAGCTCTCGCGGCGCACCTTGGAGTCGAAGTTCACGCCGCCCGTCTTGAGTCCGCCATATTTCAGGATGGTCAACATGCACTGCGTGGTGAGGTAAATGTCGGTCGGGAACTGATCCGTGTCCCAGCCGAGAAGCAGGTCGCCGGTGTTGGCGTCGATGCTGCCGAGCGCGCCCGCCGCGCCCGCTACCTCCATCTCGTGCTGCATGGAGTGGCCCGCCAGCGTGGCGTGGTTGGTCTCGAGGTTCAGCTTGAGGTGATCGATGAGATCGTATTCGCGCAGGAAGTTCAGACAGGCCGCCGCGTCAGAATCATACTGGTGCTTGGTCGGCTCTTTCGGCTTCGGCTCAATGTAGAACTGGCCCTTGAAGCCGATCTTCTTTTTGTAGTCCACGGCCATGTGCAGAAACTTGGCGAGGTGCTCCAGTTCGCGCTTCATGTCGGTGTTCCAGAGCGTGGAGTAACCTTCGCGGCCGCCCCAGAAGGTGTAGCCTTCGCCGCCCAGTTCGTGGGTCACTTCGAGCGCCTTCTTCACCTGCGCGCCGGCAAAGGCGAACACGTCGGCGTTGCAGCTCGTGCTCGCGCCGTGCGCGTAGCGCGGATGAACGAAGAGCTGCGCCGTGCCCCAAAGCAGCTTGATGCCGGTGCGCTTCTGCTGCTCCTTGAGCAGCGTCACGATGGTGTCGAGGTGCTGGTTCGATTCACGGAGCGTCTGGCCGTGCGGCGCGACATCGCGATCATGGAAGGCGTAGTAGGGAGCCTGGAGCTTCTTGGCAATCTCGAAGAACACCGGCACGCGGGCCTTGGCCAGATCGAGGCCGCTCAGGCCGTTTTCCCACGGGCGCAGGGCCGTGGGCATCCCGAACATGTCCGCGCCGGCGCCACACATGGTGTGCCAATACACAACTGAGAAGCGGAGGTGTTCCGCCATGGTCTTGCCCTCGACCTTTTCCTTGGGGTTGTAGTGCTTGAAGGCGAGGGGGTTCTTCGACTTCGGGCCTTCGAATTTGATCGTCTTAATGTTCGGGAATGCTTCAGACATAAGTTTTGTAAAAATCGGGACGAGCTTGCGGACTCAGCCGGGCCGGAGCAAGCGCAGACTCGGGGCTTGAAGGATGAACCATGGCAGCACCACTTTGCTGGACGACCGTGCAACCAGCGAGATTCTAAATCAGAAGTTGTCGTGCGATTCCGGCTTCTTCCCGTCCATCCACCTGCTTCATGCGAAGCGCTTTGAAATTTGGACTTTGGAATTTTATGTCGCTAGCGTCTCGCCGTGCCGAGCCTGCTCGAAAAAATTGAATCCAACGCCGCCGCCCGTCTGCCGCTGCCCGCCGGGCGCAAACCAACCGAGGAATTGGCCCGTTACAAAAACTTCCTCAAGGTCGAATCGCACCGCCTGAAAATCCTGCACCGCGGCGGCGGAAGCGGACGCGAAGTCTGCCGGGCGCGCTCCACCATTCTTGATCTGCTCATCCGCTACATCTTGGAAGCCGCCCGCAATGCCTCGCCGCACTTGGCTGAAAAAGCGTTGCCGCCCATTTCACTCGTGGCCATCGGCGGATACGGGCGCGGTGAGTTGAATCCCTTCAGCGACATCGACTTCATGTTTCTGCACAACGGCGAGATGGACTCGGGGGGACGGCCCAAGCCGGCCATGAGCGCCATCGTCGATGGACTCCTTTACCCGCTCTGGGACATCGGGCTGAAGGTCGGCCATTCCGTGCGCAGCATCGCCGACTGCATCCATGTCGCCAACACTGACATGCAGTCCAAGACCTCGCTCATCGAGGCGCGGCACATCGCGGGGAACAAAGAGCTGTTCAAGATTTTCCAGAAGCAGCTCTTGGATAAATGCGTGACCGGGTTCGAGGAGGAATACATCGCCCTGCGCGTGAAAGATCAGGCCGCGCGCCACGCCAAGTATGGCAACTCGCCCACCATGCAGGAGCCAAACATCAAGAACGGCTGCGGCGGGCTGCGCGACTACCAGAACCTCCACTGGATGGCTTTTTTCAAGTATCGCACCCGCACCACCGAGGAGTTGGAGAAGCGCGCGCTGATCAGCGCGGCCGAGGGGCGGCAGCTCGAGGCGGCCTATGATTTCCTGCTCCGCGCGCGCAACGAACTGCACTACCACACCGAGCGCGCCGTGGATGTGCTGGGCAAGAGCGTGCAACCCTCCGTGGCCACCGGCTTGGGCTACACGGACCGTTCGCCGAGCCAGCGCATCGAAAAGTTCATGGGCGAGTTCTACAAGCACTCGCGCAACAACTACCTCATCACCCGCAACGTGGAGCAGCGCCTCGCTCTTTTGCCGGGGCCTAAGTTGCTGCCCGGTTTTCGCCAGATGCTGCGCGACCGTTTCGGCAAGTCGAAAGAGCAGACGGTGGACGGCTTCCAGTTCATCGAGGGCGAAATCCACGCCACCGCGCCGCGCGTTTTCCGCGAGCAGCCGCGCCGCCTCATGCGCGTTTTCCTGCACGCGCAGCAACGCGGACTGAAGCTGCATCCCGATCTCGCGCAAATCATCCGCAACGAACTGGCCCTGGTGGATAAAAGTTTTCTCCACGATGAACATGTCCGCGCGACCTTTCTCGAAATCATGAATTCGCGCGGCAACGTCGCGCCCGTGCTCCGCGCCATGCACGAGGTCGGGTTCCTCGGCAAATACGTCCCGGAATTCGGACGGCTCACCTGCCTGGTGCAACACGAGTTTTACCATCAGTACACGACGGACGAGCACACCCTGGTCTGCCTGGAGAAACTCGACCGCATGTGGGAATCCAAAGAGCCGCCTTTCTGCAACTATGCCGAACTGGCCCGCAATGTGGACCGTCCCTTCGTGCTCTATCTGGCCCTCCTGCTGCACGACGCGGGCAAAGCCGACCGCACCGGCAAACACAGCGAGGTCGGCGGACGACTCGCGCTCAAAGTGGCGCGGCGGCTCGAACTGGACGGCACGACCACCCACTCCCTGCGGCTGCTCATCGAGAACCACCTCGTCATGGCCACCACCTCGCAGCGGCGCGATCTGGATGACGAGGCGGTCATCCGGCCGTTCGCCGCGCTGATTCAGACGCCGGAGAATTTGCGGATGCTCACCCTGCACACCCTGGCCGACTCGCTGGGCACGAGCGACCAGTTGTGGAACAGCTTCAAGGATTCCCTCCTGCTCACGCTCCACCGCAAGGCGCAGGAAATCCTGATCGGCGGCACCACCTTCATCCATGCCGCGAAACGCGAACGTGAACTGCTGGAGGAAGAGATCGCGCGCCATTTGCCGCGCACCTTCCACGAGGATGAGTTGCACGCCCACTTTGCCCATCTGCCCCCGCGCTATTTCCAGATTCACGGCGGGAAGGAAATTGCGGGCGACCTCGCCCTCGCCCACCGCTTCATGCACCACCAGCTCACCGAGGAGGAGCGCGCCTTGGAGCCCATCATCACCTGGCACAACGAGCCGGACCGCGGCTACACCACGTTGAAAATCTGCACCTGGGATCGCCTCGGGCTTTTCAGCAAAATCGCCGGTTCCCTGAGCGCGGCGGGTTTGAACATTTTCAGTTCGCAAAGCTTCACCCGCACGGACGGCATCGCGCTCGACACCTTCTTCGTGACCGATGCGCAGGGCGGCATGCTGGTGAACCGCGAGGGACGCGAAGAGTTTGAGAAAGTTCTTCTCAAAGTTCTGGCCGACGAGGACACGAACCTGTCGGCCTTGATCGCCAGACAGCGCACGGC
>JAYVWQ010000329.1:0-4454 GCA_043785945.1 Akkermansia sp. | reverse complement strand
ACCCCGAGTTCCTTCTTCGTGGCGGCGAATTGCTCCATGGCGAAGCTGAGTTCGGCCTCCGTGTGCGCGGCGGAGATTTGCGTGCGGATGCGCGCCTTGTCCTTGGGCACCACGGGGAAGCTGAAGCCCACGACATACACGCCGCGCGCCAGCATGGACTCGGCGAACTGTCCGGCGAGGGCCGCGTCGCCGAGCATGACCGGGCAGATGGGATGGGTGCCGAGGGGGATGGTGAAGCCGAGCTGGTTCATGCCTTCGCGGAAGAACTTCGTGTTGGCCTCCAGCCGGTCGCGCAGTTCGGTGGAGTCGGTCAAAAGCTCCAGCACCTTGAGCGACGCTCCGGCGATGCTTGGCGCGAGGGTGTTGCTGAAGAGATACGGCCGGGAACGCTGCCGCAGCAGCTCGATGATCTCGCGTCGTCCGCTGGTATAGCCGCCGCTTGCGCCGCCCAGCGCCTTGCCCAGCGTGCCGGTGATGACATCAACGCGCCCCATCACGCCGCAATGTTCGGGCGTGCCCCGCCCGCGCGCGCCCATGAATCCCACGGCATGGGAATCATCGACCATCACAAGCGCCTGATGCTGCTCCGCCAGGTCGCAGACGGCCGGAAGATTGGCGATGAAGCCGTCCATGCTGAACACGCCGTCCGTGGCCACCATCTTGAAGCGCGCCGCCCCGGCTTCGTGCAGCCGCGTGGCCAGCTCGTCCATGTCGTTGTTGCGATAGCGGAAGCGCGCGGCCTTGCACAGCCTCACGCCGTCGATGATGGAGGCATGGTTCAATTCATCACTGATGATGGCGTCCTCAGCGCCGAGCAGAGTCTCGAAGAGTCCGCCGTTCGCATCGAAACAGGAGCCATAGAGAATGGTGTCCTCGGTGCCGAGGAATTCACTGAGCTTCTCTTCCAGCAGCTTATGCACGCCCTGCGTGCCGCAGATGAACCGCACGCTGGCGCAGCCATAGCCCCAGCGGTCGATGGCTTCCTTGGCAGCGGCGGCCACGGCGGGATGCTGGGCCAGGCCGAGATAATTGTTGGCGCACATGTTCAGCACCGGCTGGCCGTCCGCCACGCGAATGCTGGTGCCCTGCGGCGTGACGATGACGCGCTCGCGCTTGTAAGTCCCCGCCGCGCGGATGTCGTGAAGCTGGGTCTGGAGATGGGATTGATAGTTGCCGTACATAAATTAGAGGGTCGGAATGGTGGGGAGCTGAATCACCGGTGCGGAAGCATGAGGCGGACGAATAAACTTCTCGCCATACTTCGTGAAACCATTGGTGAAGCCGCCGTGGTGCAGGAAGAATTGTCCGCCCTCCACGCCCATGAAACGGTCGAGCCGGTCGGCCTTCCCGGTGCCATCGTGACTGAAGCTGGCGGTCGTGATCTCGTGCCAGGCCCCGGTGTCCGTGCGGAGCCACTGGTTCCCATAGAGCGCCTTGCGGGGCAGGTGGCCGTTCTGCCCGCCGAAGTTTTCACTGAAGGAGTAGAGGCCACGGAGCCAGCCCCCGTCTTTGGGCGCGCGCCACGAGGAGATGAGCATCCACTCCTGCTTCTCGGGATGGAACCAGTAGCCGGAGTAGATGGTGAACGTGTTGTTGGTCGGCTGCGCGGTCACAAGGAAGCGCTGCTTCTCGCCGGTCTTCCAGTTATAGACCAGATGGCTGTGCCCGCCCGTGCCTTCGTTTCCAAAATCGCCACTGTTCACGCCTGCGCCCTTGCCCATGAGCATGACACGGTTGGTGTCGGCCACCTTGTTGCGGCTCACCCCTTCGCCACCGCTGTCCCAGACGCTGAAGATGATGCGGCGCTCCGTGGCACTGTTGATCTGCATGCCGAAGTAACCGCGATGCCATCCGCAGGCCATATAGTAGGTGGCGACGGGGTCATCCACGCCGGTCATCTCGCAGTAAAAGGCGGCGACGTTCGTGCCCTTGGGGCTGGGATAGGAGAGATGGACGGAGGCGGCGTTGCGGCGCGGCTTGAAGTTGAAGTGCGTATTGTTCGTGGGCACGCCGTCGAGCACGAGCGTCGAGAGATCGCCGAAGGGCTGGCCCGCCGGGTTCAGCGATTCAAGCGCGAACCGCTGGTAGCCAGCTTCGTTGATGGCGAATTTCCCGAAGCGCGCGGTGACAAGATTTGTGCCTGCACCTCTCACTTCCGCGTCATACGATTGACCAGCGACGGTGAGGCGCAACTTGGAAGTCGCGTTGGTCGGCAGCCGTAATTCAAGGGATGCCTCAACGGTCGTCGGCACTTTGATGTCGCCGAACCAGCTCACTTTGATCGCCGGATCACGCCAGCCGGTCACGCCGGAGTTCTGCGAGACGCGCACGCCATTTGCGTCAGGATCGGTGTAGGCGGTGAAGGCCGGCACGCGCACTTCGGCGCGGACGGCCTGGCTGAGACAGAGCAGCGCGAGCAGGGAACAGGTCAATCGTGTCATGCCCGGACTACAAACAATCCGCGCGGCCAAGGCGAGCCGGGATTACGGCGCTCGCGCCAATCGGGCGAATCTTGGTGCAGGCATTATCGGCCAACCGGAAGCCGGTTTGCACTGCGGTGGCAAGCGAAGCGCGCCATCACAGTGCATATCGATTCCGCCAGATTTACCTGGGGCGGGTGTTCAGTTGCACCCGTGCAGATTCAAATTTCCAATCGTCATCCAGCGCGCCAAGCCGGTGAACTTTGGGCCTCACAGCCCACCCGTCTCGTGTATAGCCTGCGGCCCGTGAATCCCCTGGCCCGTCTTGATCCAGTTCACGGTGGCGGGCTACCAGGGTTTCAAGGGCGGGAGTTGGCCTTGGTCGGGCCGTGCAAAGGCCGGGTCGGTGATGTGAATCGCCTCAAAGAAGCCTTCGGGCCAGTTTTCGGCTTCAAGGTTCCAGCACAATCGTCTCGCCTTCGTGACGCACGCCCACGGTGGTCTTGGAGAGGGGAAAGTCTTTCGGCAGGCGCACGGTCTGGCACTCGCCTTCGTAGATGACAGTTACTGTTTCCATAGTGGAAATGAATTTAATGGTGGCGGCGGGCCAGGCCACGTCGTCCGCATCCTCCACGCGCTCCAAAAGTTCTTCGTAGTCCTTGATGGGGATGATGCCGGAGGCGGGTTTGCCTTGGCACGTCGCGATTTCGGGTTCGGCTCTGGTTGCTTTTACGGGTTAAAGTTTATCGGGCAGGCGGGGCGGCGCAATTCTTGTTTCTCTCCCCCGTGAACTCGTGGGCTTGATGGCAAGTTTGACCGTGCGCTCGTGGCCGGGCTTCGCTACCGTTCCAGCCAGTGAATCCAGACCTTTGATGGCAACAGCGGGTCGAGAACTTCGCCAAGGCCCTGCGGCTTTTGCGCGAGGCGCTCGCTGATGGCCCGGTGTGTCGCGCGTAGCATTTCTCCTGTCTGGCCTACGATGGAACATCCCGTCGGTTGCCTGGGATGTCGCCGAAATCAGCACCGAATTCAAACCGCTGCCCGCGTGGGCCGCATCGTCTGCAATTCCGGCCCGCTGTCGCGTTGGAACTCCAACAATCGAAATCGATCTTCGACGAAATGTTTGTTCCCGAGGCGGTGCATCGCAGGAGTGCGCAATGTCGCCTTATTTGAGCCACGCCGTGAATCCCGCTTGCTTGAAATGTTTGTCGCCGGTCAGCGCGTCGGCCACTTCCATGAGCACCCAATCGGACGTGAGCAGTTGGGCAGGGAAGTCGCGGAAAAAATTCAGCACGCGCTCGTGATGCGGTCGCGCCGGTTCAGCCGCGCCACGAAGTAGAAGGCACCGGCAAAGGCGACGTTCATGACCGGGGATGACCGTGAACGTAGTGGTCCAGATTGGTGGCAAGATCGGTGGGCAAGTCGTTCGCCATGCCGTCGAAGTCCTTGAGCATCTCAAACAGCGTCGGCGATTGATCGTTCACTGGCTCGACCCGCACGAGAGCGTGCCAGAGGCCCACGGAAGATCTTTCGGAAACTTGATGACCCCCTTTTCGACCACGGGGGTGATGCTCATCCCACAGACCGTAGCGAGCGGACGGGCCGCCGTCGAGAGCGAGCTTGAAGATTGAAGTTTCTTTGATGCGCGCGCGGCGATATTCCATGGGTATGTCTGTCATCGCGAAAGAACAGGAATTTGATTTGGTTGCACAAGCCGTCCAGGACGGCACCGCATCGACGGCCATCACCGCTGCCTTCAGCGAACTCGCCGCCGCGCGCGAGCAGTTGAAACGGCTGGGCGAGCCGGAAAGTTACTACCTCAAAGCGATGAACTGCCCGCATCATCACCGCATTTTTGCGGCTGAACCGCACAGTTACCGCGATTTGCCGTTGCGCCTCGCGGAATACGGCACGTGCTATCGCTACGAGCAGAGTGGCGAGTTGTTCGGCCTCATGCGCGTGCGCTCGCTCAACATGAACGACGCCCACATCTATTGCACCGAGGAGCAGTTCGCCGACGAGTTCCGCGCCGTG
>JAYVWQ010000328.1:0-30430 GCA_043785945.1 Akkermansia sp. | reverse complement strand
CACATTTCATCTGGCCTGGCGTAAACTGGGCACAGACTACGCCATGCCGGAAATGCCGGTGAAATCACTGGAGGATTGTGTCATGTGCCAGCACGATTTTGAGGGGAATCGGATTTTTCAGCACCGGAATCAGGACAAATGGAGCCTTTCGGGCAGCAATAAACAGATTGCTGATTTCCATGACGAAGAGGGATGCCTGGGGTTTCTGGAGGATTTACGCCACCGATGGGACGGGCCGGTCCGGGACGCTTTTGAACGTAGCGCGGAATCCGCAAAAGAGCCAGATGGACGCGGTGTGGCCGAAGCAAATGCCCGATTGAGCGTGGTCGAGAAGGCTGAAGAGTATCCGAGCATCATGGCCGTGATGATTTCATGCGCGGCCCGGGACCAATTACGGGGCCAAACGCTGCGGAATCTCGCGGCGACTGATTGGGGTGGACGGCGTGTGCGCGTGCAGTTAGATGCCAGCACGGCAGTGCGGAAGCAGGTGCGCCAAGAAGAAACCTCACGGGCGGCCTTGCGGGCGGCCTTGCAGGAGAAACACGACTATATTTTGTTTCTGGAGGATGACTTGCAATTCAACCGCCATATTCTCTGGAATTTACGCCACTGGGCACCGCTGCAGCGCGGTGAAATCACGCTGGCAGGGCTGTATGCGCCGCCGATTAATTTCTTTCAGAAAAATGAGGAGGAGAATTGGTTTATTGCTGATCCGAACACGATATACGGAAGCCAGGCTTTTCTCGTGTCACGCAAAACCGCGTCCTATTTGGTGGAGCATTGGCGGGAAATTGAAGGGATGCAGGACATCAGAATGTCGCGGCTCGCGGCCCAACTCGGCAAACCTATCTATTATTACACGCCGTCTCTCGTGCAACACGTCGGTCAGCAAAGCGTGTGGGGTGGCGAATTTCACCAATCGGTTGATTATGACGGCGATTGGCGGGCCAGTGAATCTTGATGGCGGGACGGATTGTCCAGAGTCAGGTCAACAGAAGGGGTGGTTGCCTACTTTTGTGACAGTATATTATCGCGAAAGCCCTATTTATTGAGTTTTCCGCTTGACTCTGATTCCAATTCAATGCGGTGCCGTCTTGGCAAGACTACTGCTAAGAAGTGTCCCATGAGTTCTAACAAGCAAGGCCTGGATGGGCCAACTCCGAAGGGGGGTGAATGAAAATGACTTCATTTCCAAAAGCAATGAGTAATCATATTAACGCCATCATCAAGGGATGGGAAAAGCACGCGGCGGACGCGACCTTCAGCGGTCTGACGCTCGCGCAGTTCAAGACGAAGGTCAAAGCTTCGCTGGACACGCGCGTGGAGATCGAGAACCTCGAACGTGAACTGAACGGCTTGCGTGTGGACCGCGACAACGCGGATGTCCTGAGCGAGGAATTCACGAACAGCGTGGTGAACTCGGTCAAGGGCGATGCGAACCAGGGCGAGAACAGCGCGCTCTATGCGTCCTTCGGCTACATCCGCAAGGCGGATCGCAAGAGCGGTCTGAAACGCACCGCGAACAACGTGGTGTCCGTCCAACCAGAATTGAAAATCGCCGCGTAAGCGTCGCATCACAGACAATGCACAGGCCGGACCATGTTAACTGGTCCGGCCTTCTTCTTTGGGGGCAGGGCGGCGCGGCAGCGACCGCCCTACCGTCCTACTGGTCCGGCCTTCTTCTTTGGGGCGGGGCGGAGGGGGCGGCGTGAGACCAAACAACGCTCAACGGATGAGGGCGAAACATCCCGACCCAACATCGCGTTTCACCCGCTGCGGCTCGGGAGAGCCGCGCTCCCTTGGTTCACCCGACCGTCATCACGGTGATGCGGTGTTTCTTGGCCAGCGCCTCCACCTCAGTCCGGTCGAGCAATAAAGTCTTGCCCGCTTCCAACGCCAGGACGGCCAGCCGGGCCTGCGCGGCGGTCTCCAAAGTTTGCGGGCCGATGCACGGGATGTCCCAGCGCATGTCGTGATTTTCCTTGGCCACCTTGACCGCGACCGCGCCGCCGTCTTGGCCGGATAATTCGCCGCCGCGCAGCAGGCATTTGTCCGTGCCCTCGAAGCCTTCCACGGCCACGACCGCGCCGTTCTTCACCACCACGGACTGGCCGATCTCGAGGCGGGAAATTTCCTTGGCGATTTTGAAACCAAACGCCACGTCCTCCTGGAGCGCGGCGGAAAGTTTGGGGCCGATTTGAAATCCCGCCGCCGGCATGAGCGGTCCCAGCCACGGCGTCGGTTCGATGAGTTCGATGCCGTCCTTGGCCAGTTCCGTGGCCAGCGCGCCAAAGAGGGTGTGCGCGTTTTTCTCCTTCAACTTGAGCACGGCCATGGCCACGCGCAGGTCGGGGCGCACGTCGAAGAAACTTTTCGGCAGGATTTTTCCCACCATCACGCAATGCCGCACGCCGTGCTGGCGGAAGGTGTCGATGAGCTTGGAGAGCTGGCCCAGCTTCATCCAGACCATCGTATCGACGAGCGGTTCGAGGGCGCGGTTGCTCTGGCCCTCGAAGCCGATGGCGACAAGTTTGCGCACGCCCTGCGCGCGGGCCTCGCGGGCCAGCACGAGGGGCAGGGAAAAATCCCCGGCGAGGATGCCGAGGGTCGCGATGCGTTCTGTCCGTTCGCTCATGTGTGAGTGCGACGGTAGCGGGGCCTGGGAGGGGTGTCCATCAAACGGGGCGTGATCGGAGCGACTCGACTTGCGGAATGCTCTTTCCGACTTCCCTCTCCCCGTTGAGGGGAGAGGGAGGAACAACTGCGCCTTGCGTTCAGCGCGGCACGTAATACTTGCGCGTGTAATCCTGCACCATGCGCCAGGTGTTGTACTCGGGCACGAGCGTGGCCATGGCCCGGCGGATGCGTTGCACCCACTGGCGCGGCACGCCGTGGGCGTCGCGGTCGAAGAACATCGGGATGACCTGCTCGGTGAGCGTGCTGTAGAGATTGCTCGCGTCCTGACGGTCCTGTTCATCGACGGAATCGGGATGGGAATCCTGGCCGATGGCGAAACCGTTGGTGCCGTCGTAGCCTTCGCGCCACCAGCCGTCGAGGATGCTCAGGTTCAGGCAGCCATGCGCGCCGCACTTCTCGCCGCTCGTGCCGGAGGCTTCGAGGGGGCGGCGGGGATTGTTCAGCCACACGTCGCAGCCGCTGACCATCTGCCGCGCCACATGGATGTCGTAGTTTTCGAGGAAGACCAGATGCCCCTTCAACTCGCTGTGTTTGCTCAGGTGAATGATGCGCTGGATGTAGCGCTTGCCTTCGTCGTCGCGCGGATGGGCCTTGCCGGCAAAAATAAACTGGAGCGGGCGGGCGGAATCTTTGACCAGCCGCACCATGTCGTCGAACCGGTCGAAGATGAGCGGGGCGCGCTTGTAGGTCGCGAAGCGGCGCGCGAAGCCGATGGTCAGCGCGTCGGGGTTGAGCAGGTGATCAAAGGCGATGAAGTCCTCGTGCATGAGGCGATGACCCTGGATGAGGAGGCGGCGGCGGGCGAACTCGACCAACTCGCGGCGCAGGTTGTAGCGCATGGCCCAGATTTCCTCGTCGCTCGTCACCTTGGGATCGACAAGCCGCTGCCAGTACTCGGGAGAGTTGATCTCCTTCTCCGCCTCGACGCCCATTTTGCGACGCATCCAGCGCCGCTGCGTGCCCTTGACCCAGCCGGGAATATGAATGCCGTTGGTGACGTGGCCGATGGGCACCTGTTCGACGGTGCGGCCGGGATACAGGCACTGCCACATCTCGCGGCTGACCTGCCCGTGCAGTTCGCTCACGCCATTGGCGGCGCGCGAACACTTGAGGGCAAGGACCGTCATGCAGAAGGGCTCGTGCTCGCTCTTCGGATCGACCCGACCGAGGGCCATGAGTTCGGAGGCGCTGAGGCCGAGGGCCGACTGCACCTTGGGCATGACGAAGTTCATCAGGTCCGGCGTGAAGCGGTCATGGCCCGCCTCGACGGGGGTGTGCGTGGTGAAGATACATTCGCGCGTGGTGTTTTTCTGCGCCTCGGCGAAGGCCTGCCCGGCCACAATTTTTTCGCGCATCAGTTCCAGAGTGAGGAAGGCGGCGTGACCTTCGTTCATGTGGAAGACGGAAGGCGCGATGCCGAGTGCGCGCATCAGGCGCACGCCGCCGATGCCGAGCAGCACTTCCTGCATGATGCGCGTGGTGCTGTCGCCGCCATAAACACGGAGCGTGAGGTCGCGATAGGTCGGCTCGTTCTCCGGACGGTTCGCATCGAGCAGATAGACGGTGCAGCGGCCCACGTTCACCTTCCAGGCTTGGAAGTACACGGTGTTGAATCCGATCTCGACCGAGCAGACGACGGTTTTTCCCGCTGCGTCGAGCAGCGGCTCCATCGGGAGATTCTGCGGATTAAGCAGCCGGTAATAATCGATCTGCCAGTTGTCCTGATCGATCTCCTGCTGAAAATAACCTTCGCGGTAAAAGAGGCTGATGCCCACCAGACCGAGATTCAGATCACTGGCCGACTTCAAATGATCGCCGGCCAGCACGCCGAGACCGCCCGCCGCGATGGGCAGCGTTTCATGGAAACCAAACTCAGCCGTGAAATAGGCGACGGGGTTTTTGACCAGCGTCGGGGCGTTCTTCCGGCCCCAAGTGTCCTGGTCGGCGAGGTAGGCGTCGAAGCGCTGCAGCGTGGCGCGCACCTTGTCGGCGAAGCTCTGATCCTGAAGACGGGAGCGCAGTTCCGGCTCGGAGACCTCGTGCAGCACGGCCACGCCATTGTGGTAGAGGTTCTGCCAGGCGCGCGGCGAGAGCTGGTGGAAAATTTCCAGCGTGTCCTGGTCCCAGGTGCCCCAAAGGTTTCGGGCCAGCCGGTTCAATCCAGCAACGAGTACATCAAGTTCAGGTTTTGTTAATGGTGTGTTTTCCATAAGTGAAATCCCGGGTCGTGGGTCGCGCCACCGTTGGGCGCGGCGGAACCGTAGTCAGCCCGCGTGGGGCAGGGCAATTGAAAACATCAGCGGCTTTATTTTCGGTCGCACGGAAGGTGAATGACGAATGACGAATGGGTGGGGCGCGTCGCTCCGCGCGCGCCGGGGTGAGGCGGGGCAAAGAAATGAGTGCAATCGTCGCCGCCTTCCGCTCATCGGCGCGCGCGGAGCGACGCGCCCCACCCATTCGTCATTCGGGAAGCTTCCGCCCCTTCGTCTCCGGCGCGAACCAGATCAAGACCATGCCCAGCAGATAAATCATCACCACTGCGGCCCCGGCCTTCGCATAGCTCTTGTCGAACCAACCCATGAGCGCGCCCATCTGCCACGCGCCCAGCGCGGCGATGATGCGTCCGAAGTTGAAGGCCAGCCCCTGGCCCGTGGCCCGCACGCGCGTGGGAAAAAGTTCCGGCAGATACAGCGGCAGCCAGCCGTAAAACGCCGCCGTGAAAAATCCGACCACCCCGACCATGACCATGAAGGCCGCATTGAACTCGTGAAAGCCCCGGAACAAAATGCTGCACGCGATCAGCGACATCAGACACAGTCCAAAATAAACGGGGCGTCGGCCCAACCGATCCCCGAGCAGAGGCGCGATGAAACATCCCGTGGCCGCGCCCAGCGCCGAGACGAGTTGAATCCACGCCTTCACCTTGGGCTGGCGTCCGCCCGTCATCTGATCGGCCCAGAGCGGAATCCATTGCACGATGCCCCAAGTGACGACGAGGGCGATGGAGGCGAACGCGATGGCGAGAAGCGTGTGGCGGCGCAGGGCCGGGCCAAAAATTTCCCGCACCGGACGTGACGCACCTTGTTGCACCGACGCCTTCCACTTCTCCGATTCAGGCACGTAGAGCCGGATGAGAAACGTGACCAGCGCGGGCAGCGCGCCCACCAGCATGACCCAGCGCCAGCTCTGGGGCGTGATGGGCACGAGGATGGCGATGACCGCGATGATGGCGTAACCGAGGTTGCCCGCCGCGCCAATTGCGCTGGCCATGAGCGGCCGCTTCGCCTCCGGCCACGACTCCATGACCAGCGCCACGCCCAAGGCCCATTCGCCACCCATGCCCAGCGCGGCGATGAAACGCAGCGCCGCCAGATGCCACGGTTCGGCGGCAAAGTAGGAAAGCCCCGTGAAGAGCGAGTAGAAAAGAATGCTCCACGTCATGGCCCGCACGCGCCCGATGCGGTCCCCCAGCCAGCCGAAGATCAGCCCGCCCGCCGCCGCCCCGAGGAGGAAGAACGCCGTGACAATGCCCATCCAGCGCTGCACGAAATTTTCATCCAGCACATGCCCGAGCGTTTGCATCTGCTGGAGGGCGGGGCGGGCCACAAGTGGGAAGATGCCCATCTCCATGCCGTCAAACATCCAGCCGAGAAAAGCGGCGGCAAGGACCAGATACTGGGCGCGTTTGGACGGTTCGCTCATCAACAATTGAGAATAGGAAACGCGTGGGGCCATGTCGAATAACGAATGACGTTAGCGCTCCTTTTGCGCCGGAACGAGGACGTGGGAGCGGAGGGCTTCTCGAAAAGGCGACGAAGGATGATTTGTTAAATCTCCTTGTCGGTTTTCTCTGGGAAGCGTAATTACGGCCCATGCCAAAGCAAACTTTCCACTACGGAAACCGTCGTGACTTCCTCAAATCAACCACGCTCCTCGCCGGAGCCGCCGCGTTTAGCGCGCCCTCCTTCCTGCGGGCGCAGGGCACGAACGAGCGCATCAACATCGCCTGCATCGGGGTGGGCGGAAAAGGCGACAGCGACTCCAGCAGCGCCTTCGGCCTCGGGGGCAACATCGTCGCGCTCTGCGACATCGACTCCAACACCCTGAACGGCAAGAACAAATCCTTTCAGGATCGGGCCAAAAAAGAAAACCGCACCTACGACGCCAAAACTTTCCGCGACTGGCGCAAGATGTTCGACGAGATGGGCAAGTCCATCGACGCCGTCGTCGTCTCTACGCCGGATCACATGCACGGGTTGGCGGCCATCACTGCCATGCGAATGGGGAAACATGTTTATTGCCAGAAGCCCCTGGCGCAAACGGTCCATGAAGCGCGCGCCATGCGCAGCCTGGCCGTGGAAAAAAAACTGGCCACGCAGATGGGCAACCAGGGCAGCGCCGGCTCCGGTTTGCGCCGCGCCGTGGAAGTAATCCAGGCCGGGGTCATCGGTGCGCCGCGCGAACTCCATGTCTGGTCCAACCGCCCCATCTGGCCGCAGGGTCTGGCCCGGCCGGCCGGCGAGGATAAAGTCCCGGACAACGTGGATTGGGATCTCTGGCTCGGGCCAGCCCAGTACCGCCCCTTCAAGAACGGGGTCTATCACAGCTTTGCCTGGCGCGGCTGGTACGATTTTGGCACCGGTGCCTTGGGCGACATGGCCTGTCACACGGTCAACATGCCCTTCCGCGCCCTCAAGCTCGGCTATCCGACCGCCATCGAACTCGAGGTTGCGTCACGGATTTATCCGGAAACCTTCCCGCTCACCTCCCGCATCCGTTTCGATTTCCCGGAACGCGACGGGCTGCCGCCGTGCAAGTTCTGGTGGTATGACGGCAATCCCAATTCCAAGCACGGCATGTTCAACCAAGGACAGAAGAAGGGGTCGTCGGGAGATTTTGTCTCGCCCCTCCGGCCCGGCGCGGACGTGACGCGGGAGATTGTTTCGCAGCGCGGCGAACTGCCGTCCAGCGGCTGCCTCGTGATCGGTGAGAAGGGCAAGCTGTTTGCCGGAGACGACTATGGGGCCCGCTTCCAAGTCATCCTGAACGACGAAAAGGAATACGTGGCCGGTGAAAAACATGAGGCCTGCATCGCGGTGCCTCAGACCATTGCGCGTTCCCCCGGCCACGACAAGGAGTGGTTCGACATGATGAAGGGCGGAGCGCCGGCCTACTCCAATTTCGACATTTCGGGCTACCTCACGGAAATCATTCTGCTCGGCTGCGTGGCCTTGCGCTCTGGTGTTGGCCACAAGCTCGAATGGGACGGCCCGAACATGCGGGCGACCAATGAACCGGCCGCCGCGCAGTTCGTGAAGCGCCAGAATCGCAAGGGCTGGGAAATTTGATGCGTGGAAGTCGGCCTCAGACGAATAACTCGGAGCGCGGACGTCTCGTCCGCGCGTCCCGCTACGAAATCCTTGGAAACACGCGGGCGAGACGCCCGCGCTCCGGGCCGGGCTTGGAATTATTCAAAAAGGCTCTTATCACTTCTTTCAGCAGGAAATGCGTTTTATGAAAATTGATTTGTCCGAGTCGTTGTTGATCGCAGCCGTTGTGGTTGTGTTGTGTGCGTCGTCCGGGCGCGCGGCTGACGCTGCGGCCACCGAAGGACTCAAATTGAACCTCCCGGCCCACACTCTCAAGGGCACGCCGGAGGATCTGCCCATCGGGCCGAACGTCGAGCCGCCCTCCGACACGCCGCCCACTCCGCTCCAGGTGCCCAAGGGCGTCGTGAACGTCGCCGCCGGCAAGCCCGTCACCGCCAGCGTGCCGCCTTTTTTGGGTGATTTGAAGCAGATCACTGACGGCAAGAAGGAAGCCTTTGACGATGATGCCGTGGAGTTCAAGAAGGGCACGCAGTGGGTGCAGGTTGATCTCGGCCAGTCCTTCGCCATCCACGCGGTCGCCATGTGGCATGACCATCGTTACGTTCAGTCAATGCGCGATGTCATTGTGCAGGTGTCCGATGATCCGGAGTTCAAAACCGGCGTGACCACGATCTACAACAACGACACCGATAACTCCTCCGGGCTGGGTGTCGGCACGGACCGCGAATACTTTGAAATGCAATGGGGGCGGGTCGCTCCCGGCAAAGGCGTCAAGGCCCGCTACGTGCGAGGCTTCACCAAGGGCGGCAGTCTGGCCGCGCTGAACTGCTGGCAGGAAATCGAAGTGTACGCGCTGCCGGCCAAATGAACCGCTGGAGCGCACTCGCGCTGCTGCTGGCCCTCGCCGCTGCGCTCGCGCTCCGCGTTCCCCAGCTCGACACGCGCCCACTGCACAATGACGAGGCGGTCAACGCCGTCAAGGTCAGCGCACTCTGGCAGCACGGCCGCTACGCTTACGATCCCGACGAGTATCACGGGCCGGCTCTCCATTACGCCACGCTTCCCTTCCTATGGTTGAGCGGAGCGCGCAACTCCGATGAGTTGAGTGACGCCACGCTGCGTCTCGCGCCCGTCGCGTGTGGCGTGGGTTTGATTCTGCTGCTTCTGCTTTTCGTGGACGGGTTGGGCCGTCCCGCGCTGGTTTGGGCGGCGCTTTTCATCGCCGTCTCCCCGGCCATGGTTTTTTACAGCCGCTACTTTATCCATGAAATGCTGCTGGTGTTCTTCACCGCGCTGACCTTGGGCGCGGGCTGGCGTTACGCGCAGACGCACTCGGTGCGCTGGGCGATGGTGACCGGCGTGGGTCTGGGGCTGATGTGGGCGACGAAGGAAACCTTTGTCATCACTCTCGCCGCGATGGTTTTGGCAGGAATTGCCACGGCTTGGTGGACTGTCCCCAAAGGCACACGCATCCAGAGTCTGCTGGCATTCTGGAATTTGAAACACGCCGCGCTCGCGATGACGGCGGCGCTCATCATCTGGCTGGTGCTGTTCAGTTCGTTCTTCACCAACGCGGCCGGGCTGCTGGATTCCGCGCGCACTTACCTGCCTTGGCTCAAGCGCGCGGGCGGACATTCGCCACACATCCATTCATGGAGTTTTTATCTCGAACGGCTGGCCTGGTTTCACCCGGCCAAGGGGCCGGTTTGGAGCGAAGGATTAATTCTCGTGCTGGCCGTCGTGGGCACGGTGGTATCACTCCTCGGGGAGAAATCACCGCTCCTCCGTTTCCTCGCGCTCTACACGATTATTCTCACCGCGTTCTACTCCGCGATTTCCTACAAAACGCCTTGGTGTCTGCTCAACTTCTACCTCGGCCTGATTCTGCTGGCCGGGGTGGGGGCGGGGGCGCTGGTGGAATTCTTCCGCGCGCGCGCCTGGAGAGGAGTGATGCTCGCGGTGCTCCTCGGCTTGACGATGCAACTTTCGTGGCAGGCGTGGCGCGCGAGTTTTGTTTTCGCTGCCGACCGGCGAAATCCCTACGTCTATGCGCAGACCGTGCCCGACCTCTTGAACCTCGTGCAACGCACCGAAGGCATCGCGCGCGTCGCGCCGGCGGGATACGAAACCGTCGTCAAAATCATCGCACCGGAAAGCGATTACTGGCCGCTGCCGTGGTATCTGCGCCGGTTCAAGCACCTCGGCTGGTACGAGAGTCTTCCCGAGAATCCATTCGCGCCCATCGTGATGGTCTCATCGAAGCTGGACGCGCGACTGGACGAAAAGTCGGACCGGAAATGGATCATGGCAGGGCTGACCGAATTGCGTCCGGGAGTTTTCTTCGAGCTCTACGTCGAGCTGGAGCTGTGGAAAAAGTATGTGACGACCCGGCCGCGCGAGCCGGAGTGAAGGCGGCTGGTTCGCCTGCGGGCCGACGAGGGATGCGACTCCGCCAGGGAACGGCTGGAACACCCAGGCCGCAACTTGCGACTTGTGAAACCGGCCCATTGAGTCAAACAACAGGCATGATCCATGTGGTTGTCATAGATGATGAACCGCTCGTCGTAGAGGCGTGCGCGATGATTCTGCGCGTCGCCGGTTTCCAAGTGTCCACGGCCCCTGATGGGGAAAGCGGTCTCCAGCTCATTCGCACATTGCGGCCTGCGGTCGTGGTTTCAGACATTCGCATGCCCGGCCTGACCGGCGACGAACTGGCGGCGATCCTCAAGGCCGGACCAGAGACAAATCACATTCCGATTCTCCTCATGAGCGCCCACGGGTCTGCGCCGGAGGAGAATTGCGATGGCTTTCTCGCCAAACCATTTCTCAACCATGAACTCATCGCGGCGGTGCAGCGCCTCGTGCCTGGTGGAGTGGGGACCAACCCAGCGCCGGCATGATCCGTGTTCAGGCCAGGATGGGGCGCATCTTGACCCGGTGGTCGGATGGAGCCGGTGAGGTGGCAGTTGTCGCGCGGCGACAACTTCGCCCGGAGGCAGCGGGCGGCCCATTCAAAACCCGCACCCAATTTGCTACGCCGAAGCATGAAACTACGGCACGTATTTTGCCTCGTCCGTCGCTGTTGCCTGGGTGGTGGGACTCGGGGCATTGCCATCGGCTGGCCGCTCCCGGCTCCAGACCGGGCTGGCGTGTGATGGAGCCGGGCTTGAGACGCGGGCGATTTTGTGCGTGAAGGCGTGCAGGTGGTGTCCCATGCTCCGCGCGTGATGCACTTCGTGCGGATGTCGCCGTTTGCGAATTGGGCCGGGCCGCGCGTGGCTCCATGCCTCAAGCCGGCTCTATCGTTCTCACCAGTCGTCGCGGTCAAAAACTGATCCCATGAACTTTATGAAGCTAACGATCCAGCACCCCGTTGTACCCCGGTTCATCCGCTCCTTGGCCGGGTTGCTGGCCGCCCCGTGTTTTCTTACCGCCGCCGAAACGGCTCCGGCGCGCAACGTGACGAACATGGTGCATTACCCGGTGAGCACGGGCGAGACCGCCCGACTGCTCGCCGCGCGCGGGCGCGAACAGCTCGCGGCCGCCGGGCGGTTCCAGGCGTTTCATAATTTTGGCTTCAGCAACCGGGTGTCGGAGAGCGGCATCACCTTTGAGCAACAAAGCGTAGACGATGCCTTGAAGACGTGGAAAGGCGTTCACTACGATCACGGCTGCGCGGTGGCTGTGGCCGACGTGGATGGCGACGGCCGCATGGACGTTTATCTGGTAAACCAGCTCGGGCCGAACCAGCTCTGGCGCAATCTCGGCGGGGGTCGCTTCCAGGACATCACCGTCCGCGCTGGCGTGGCCCTCGAGGGACGGATTCATGTCGCCGCGTCTTTCGCCGACATCGACAACGACGGCGCTCCGGATCTGTTTGTCACCACGGTCCGGGGAGGCAACGTGCTCTTCAAAAATCTGGGCGGCGGAAAATTCCGCGACATCACGCCCGGGTCGGGGCTGGAATATGTCGGGCATTCTTCCGGGGCGGTGTTCTTCGATTTTGATCGGGACGGGCTGCTCGATTTGTTCCTCTGCAACGTGGGCGTGTACACCACGGACGCGCAGGGCCGGGGTGGTTTTTATCTGAGCGTGAGCAACGCCTTTCGCGGACATCTTTATCCTGAGCGCACGGAAATGAGCCTGCTCTACAAGAACCTAGGCGGCGGAAAATTCCGCGAAGTCTCTAAGGAGATGGGCCTGACCAATGGCGCGTGGACGGGCGATGCGGCCGTAGCGGATGTAAACGGCGACGGCTTTCCCGATCTCTACGTCTTGAACATGCAGGGGGACGATCATTTCTACGAGAACGCGGGAGGAAAACGTTTCGTGGAGAAAACCGCAGCCTATTTTCCCAAGACGCCGTGGGGTTCGATGGGCGCAAAGTTTTTTGATTTCAACCTCGATGGCCGGCCCGACCTGTTCGTCACCGACATGCACTCTGACATGGCCGACACGCAGTCCAAGGCCGGCCGCACCACCATGCTGCGCGACTTCGAGAAGATCAAAAGTGAAAGTTGGTGCGCGACGCCTTCCACCGAAGCCATGCTCCAAGGTTCCTCGAACAATATTTTCGGGAACGGCTTTTATCTGAACCGGGGCGCCGGCGCGCTCGAGGAAATTTCTGATCGAATTGGCGCGGAGACCTATTGGCCGTGGGGTCCAAGCGTTGGCGACTTGAATGCCGACGGCTGCGAGGATGTGTTCATCACCGCTGGCATGGGCTGGCCGTTTCGTTACGCCGTCAATTCCGTCCTGCTCAACGAGGGCGGGCAGCGCTTTTTCGATGCGGAATTTGTGCTGGGCGTGGAACCGCGTGCCGGGGGCGGCATCGACAAACCCATGTTCACGCTGGACTGCGACGGCGCGGACGCCGCCAGCGTGCTGTGCAAGCAGTTCGGTCCCAAGGCCGTCATCCACGGCACGCTTAGCTCGCGCTCCTCGGTGTTGTTCGATCTCGACGACGACGGTGACCTCGACATCGTAACCAATGAAATGAATGACCGGCCCATGGTGCTGATCAGCAACCTGAGCACGCGCAAGGCGATCCACTTTCTGAAAGTGAAACTCGTCGGCACCACTTCAAACCGGGACGGGCTGGGCGCGATCGTGCGAGTCAAATCGGGAGACAGAACGCTCACCCAGTTCCACGATGGCAAGTCTGGGTACTTGGCCCAAAGCTCCATGCCGCTTTACTTCGGACTGGGCGAGTTTGATGCCGCCAACTCCGTCGAGATCGTCTGGCCCTCCGGGAAAAGGCAGACGGTCACGACGGGCATTCCCCGCAACGCGCTGCTCACCGTGCGTGAGCCGGTGAACTAGATAATTTTCGGTTTCGGTAATTTGATGCGTGCGAGTCGCGGGATTTTCATTCCATAGTCCGCATGTGATTCACCGAAGCATCTGGATGTTGCTGGCTGCGATCTGGCTTTTGCCTGATGGGGCAAGGGCGGCGGAGGGCGGGCGAGAAACCGGCTACCGGAGTTCCACGCTGACCGTTCCCGCTGGCGGGCGGGCTGGGTTCACAACCATGCCGGCGGCGTCCACGGGGATTCACTTCATCAATCGGGTGCCCGAGTCACATTACGGAACCAACCAGATTTTGATCAGTTGTTCGGGCGTGGCGGCGGGTGATGTCGATGGTGACGGCTTGTGTGATTTGTATTTCGCCCGCGTTCATGGCTCCAACGCGCTTTACCGCAATCTCGGTAACTGGCACTTCGAGGACATCACAGATTCGGCTGGCGTCGCCTGTCCGAACATCGCTTCGTCGGGCGTGGCGCTGGTAGATCTCGATGGCGATGGCGATCTCGATCTGGTCGTGAATTCGATCGGCCACGGCACGCGCCTTTTCCTGAACGACGGCCACGCGCACTTCACAGAGCTGATGAAAGACCGGCCGTTGAATTTTGGCAAAGGGGGCATGGGCCTCGCGTTGGGCGACCTCGACGGTGATGGATTTCTTGATCTTTACGTGGCGAATTATCGCACCCTTGCGTTGATGGATATTCCGAACGCGCGCTTCTTCCTCAAGAAACGTCCGGATGGCAGCCAGTATGTGAACTCCTTCAACGGCCGTTCCGCGCAGGAACCGGATCTGGTGGATCGCTTCGTGGTTTCACCGGTGGGCGGGATCGATGAGCAGGGCGAAGCGGATGGAATTTACCGCAACATCGGCGGCACGAATTTCATTCCGATGTCGTTCACGAATGGCGCGTTCCTGGATGAGGACGGCGCGCCACTGACCCACCCGCCGTTCGATTGGGGCTTGTCGGTGATGATTCGCGATCTGAACCAGGACGGCCTGCCGGACATTTACGTTTGCAATGACTTCGATTCACCCGACCGCGTCTGGCTCAATCAAGGCGCCGGAAAATTTCGCGCCGCGCCCCGCCTGGCGCTACGCCAGCAATGCGTCTTCTCCATGGGGCTGGACGTGGCGGACATCAATCGCGACGGGTTTGATGACATCTTCGTGGTGGACATGTTGAGCCGCGATCACCTGCGGCGCATGGATTTTCTGCCGCATCGGAGGGCACCTGTTCCCTTCGTCGGCGAAATGGACAATCGCCCGCAATATTCGCGCAACATCCTCTATCTGAATCGCGGCGACGGCACCTACGCGGAAATGGCGGCGTTCGCCGGGTTGGAGGCCACGGAATGGTCGTGGTGCCCGGCGTTTCTCGACGTCGATCTGGACGGTTGGGAGGATGTGCTGGTCACCAACGGACACGAGCGCGATGCACGCGGCATGGATGTGCTGGATCGAATCAAGGCGATGCGCGCGGCAGGGCAGTTGAAAACGACTGAGGCCACGTTTGAGGTGCGCAAAATGTTTCCGCGGCTCGCCACGCCGAATGTCGCCTTCCGCAACAACCACGACCTCACCTTCGAGGAGGTCGGCCAACAATGGGGATTTGATTTCACCGGCGTATCCCACGGACTCGTGCTCGCTGATCTGGACAACGATGGTGACCTCGACGTCGTGCTCAACAACTTCAACGACCCGCCCACGCTCCTGCGCAATAACTCCAGCGCGCCTCGCGTCGCGGTGCGATTAAAGGGGCGCGCGCCAAACACGGCGGGCATTGGCGCGAAGATCAAAGTGACGGGCGGACCGGTGGCGCAGCAGCAGGAGATGATCGCGGGCGGACGTTATCTGGCATCGGATCAGGCGATGCGAGTTTTCGCCGCGGGCGGCGCGACGAACTCGTTGACTATCGAAGTCAACTGGCGCAGTGGTCGGCGCACCGTGGTGAACGACGCCAAGGCGAATCAGCTTTACGAAATCGCCGAACCGATCGACCCGACCTCACCCTCTGCCCTTGACGGAGGGAAGAAGCCGCCTCTGCCGTTCTTCGAGGACGTGAGCGCGCTGCTGAATCACACCCACTTCGATGAGCCGTTCGATGACTACGCGCGCCAACCGTTGTTGCCGAAGAAGTTGAGCCAGCTCGGTCCGGGTGTGAGTTGGTCCGACGTGGACGGCGACGGCCTTGACGACATCGTGATCGCCAGCGGCAAGGGCGGGATGCTCTCCGCATTTCGCAACGACGGGCACGGTGGATTCCAGGCGTTGAACCAGCCGCCGTTCAACCAGCCAGTGACGCGCGATCAAACGACCGTACTCAGTTGGCCGAAGGCACCGGGCCAGATGACGCTTTTGACCGGCTCGGCGAATTACGAGGATGGAACCAATGACGGCAGTTGCGTGCGCGAATACGATTTGAAGGGAAAGATGACGGTCAACCGCATGCCCGGCTTCGAGTCGAGCACCGGCCCGCTGGCGCTCGCCGACATTGATGGCGACGGCGATCTCGATTTGTTCGTCGGCGGACGAGTCATCGCGGGGAAGTTTCCTGCGCCCGCTTCGAGCGCTCTCTTTCGCAACTCCGGCGCGCGCTGGGAACTCGACGTGGTGAACACGAAGACTTTTGCCAACATCGGCCTCGTCAGCGGCGCCGTGTTCAGCGATCTTGACGGCGATGGTCAGCCCGACCTTGTCCTCGCTTGCGAGTGGGGACCGGTGCGCGTGTTTCGAAACAACCACGGGAAGTTCGAGGAAGCGACGGCAGAGTTGGGGTTGTCTCGCTTCACCGGATGGTGGAATGGAGTGGCCACGGGAGATTTCGACGGCGACGGGCGCATGGACATCGTGGCCTCAAATTGGGGCCGCAACACCCGCTACGAATCGCACCGCGCGCAGCCGCTCAAAATTTATTACGGCGACCTTGCCGGCGATGGTTCCACGCCACTGATCGAATCCTACTTCGATCCCGTCCTGAAAAAAGTGGTGCCGGAAGGGCGGTTGGACTTCGTGGCGCGGGCGATGCCATTTCTGGCCGCGAAATTTCCGACCCACCAATCCTACGGGCGATCGAGCGTGGAGGAAATTCTCGGCGAACGATGGGGCGCGGCGAAAGTTCTGGAAGCGGCCTGGCTCGAGACAACCGTCTTTCTCAATCGTGGCACGAATTTCATCGCCCGTCCGCTGCCCTTGCTCGCCCAGGCCGCGCCGGCGTTTGGAGTCTGTGTCGGTGATTTCGACGGCGACGGCCATGAGGACATCTTCCTCGCGCAGAATTTCTTTGCCGTGCAAATCGAGGCGCCGCGCCTCGATGCCGGCTTGGGCCTGTGGCTGCGCGGAAACGGTCACGGCGATTTCACCGCGATGAGCGCGACTGAGAGCGGCGTGCACATCTTCGGCGAGCAGCGCGGCGCGGCCCTCGCGGATTACGACGGCGACGGCCGGGTCGATCTGCTCGTCGGACAAAACGGCCAGCAGACAAAATTGTTTCACAACACACGCGCGCGGCCCGGCCTCCGCGTACGACTGATTGGGCCGGCGCAAAATCCGAACGCGATTGGTGCCGTGCTTCGTTTCCGCGATGATTCGGGGGCAGGCGCGGCGCGCGAGGTGCAGTCCGGCTCCGGCTATTGGTCCCAAAACAGCGCGGTGCAAGTGATGTATGCCCCGGCGGGCGTGGCCAAACTTTCGATCCGCTGGCCGGGCGGAGAACTCACGAATTTGAATGTTCGGGCGGACGCTCGCGACATCACCGTTTCGCAGGGCGCCATCGGAAATCCCCGCTGAGCGCGGAGTTGCTTGGCTCGAAGCGCTGTGGATTTCCGGCGGCTTACCGTCCTTACGCCTAATGCTCTGACATGGACCGGCGCGTAAAAATTTAAATTTAGGTTGCGTGAAGGACATTTCACCACAAAACGATTGACTGGCAAAAAAGAATTCTGTTAGGTTCTTGGTAACTCAACCAAACGTCAATGCAGCCGAACGAAGCTTTTGTAGTGGTTTGTGCACTTTTCCTAAAGGAATCGATCGTTTTCCCAATTAAAGACTTGTCGGCGGTGTTGGTTCTGACGAATCCGCATCTTTCATTTGGTTCCATGGTGTTGGCTTCAAATTAAAAATATGAAAACTCAAATCCAACGTGCGACAAATATCTTCAGCAAGCTCGCTGTATTTGCGCTCCTGAACAGCCTGCTGGTCACAGTTTCCTCGGCTGCTCTGCCGGATATATCCGTAAACTTTGTGGGCAACGCCGCCGCCGGCGTTGGTAATCCCACCCTGCTGGATGCGACCGATGTGGCGGGCGTGGTTCCCCGCGCCAACTGGAACAACATCGACGGTAATAATATCCATGATGCCGTGCTGAATGGCTCAAATGGAGCGCCGACGGCAGTGACGATTTTCTTCGACGCAGACGAATCATGGGGCAGTGGCACCGGCACAAGTAATCCCGACCGTAAGATGTTTAACGGCTATCTCGGGATTTCCAATGATGGCCATTACCGCCCCCTCTTCCTGAACAATGTCCCGAATGGCGCCTACAAATTGATCATGTACAATCTGCGGGACAATAACCAGGCCCAAGCCTACACTATCAACGGTATCACCGCGACGACCTTGCACATCCTCACGCAAAACCACACGGTTGAATACAATAACACCTTCGTTCGTGGTACAAGTACCAACCCGAATGCTCGTGATGTTTGTAACTATGTCCAGTTCGACGAGATTTCCCCGATCGGCGGCACGATCACTGTCGATTGCCGCTCTGAGTCCTTCAGGGCGAACATGAACGGGCTGCAACTGATTCCCTTGGCTGCCGGGGCCTTTCGAATCGTTGGCCAACCTCAAGATGCGACACGGGTTCAAGGGGGCAGTGTCAGCTTCAATGGAAACGCCGTGGATGGGGTTGGTGCCGTGACCTATCAATGGTTGACCAATGGAGTTCCGGACACTTCGAACCTGACGCAGACCTACACTCGGTCCAGCTTGAATCTGGAAGAAAATGGCCGGACGTTTGCGCTGGTGGCGACGGATTCCACCTCGCAGAGCGTCACCAGTCGTGTCGCGACCTTGACGGTCACCTCCGTCAATGAGCCGCTTTATATCTCGGTGAATTTTCCCGGCGGCCACGAGTTCGGAGCTCCCAGCTACTTGGCACCGGAGGAAATTGCAGGCGTCACCACGCTCTCCAACTGGAACAACATCGCCGGCGGTGACGTCAATAATGCGCGTGATGCCGCCTTGACTGATTACCAAGCTCAATCCACCCCGGTGACCATCTACTACGACGCCGACGAGAATTGGGGCAGCGGCGCTGGCACGGCTACGCCGGATCAGAAGATGTTGAACGGCACCTTGGGAATTTCGAACGACGGCCATTATCGGCCGCTCCTCCTGAACAACGTCCCGAACCGCGCCTACAAGCTGATCATGTATAACGTGCAGCGGGATAATCAAGGCGAGGGCTATACCATCAACAATGACACTGCGCACACCTTGCACATCACCACGCAAAGAGGGGCTGAATTCAACGCCAGCAGCACGTGGATTCGCGGGACCAGCACCAATCCAGCGGCACGCGATGTTTGTAACTATGTCCAGTTCGACGAGGTGGTCCCGGTCAACGGCACCATCACCATCGATTGTCGTTCTGAGTCCTTCCGGGCGAACATGAACGGCCTTCAGCTTATTTCCTTGGCACCCGGAGCGTTCCGGTTCGTCCCTGAACCGGCCGATGTGACCGTCAATGAGGCGGGTAGTGCCAGCTTCTACGGCAATGCCGTGGATGGTTCCGTGAGTGGAACGGGTGCTGTTACTTATCAGTGGCTGACCAATGGCGTGGCTGACCCGGTCAACGGACTCACTCGGTACTACACGCGCACGAACGTGAGCGTAAATGAAAATGGTCGGACCTTTACCCTCGTGGCAACGGACTCGAGTTCGCAGAGCATCACCAGCCGTGTCGCGATCTTGACGGTCAACCCCGTGACCCAGCTTCTTTCTGCGACCTCAAATGGTCGGACCAATCGTGTTTACGCTAGTTTTGGAGCGGCAGTTGCGTTGACCGGTACTTATACCCTCAATAACGGGGCTACCGTATTTTCCGCAGCCTATGGTGCCACCCACAAGGATATCGTTCTGGAGACGTCCATTCTGATCGATGACACGACCTACACTTTGACGGCCACGGGAGAAACGCGTGAGGATAACGGCGCTCCGACAGTGCCGAACCCGAACACGATCAATTTCGTCCAAGGCTTCGGCAAACTCTGCACGGACTTTGCCTCGTTGCCAGCGGGCACGGCGCTGTTCGGCGGCGGCACCGGCAGCGGCACCCTCGCCGATGACGGAACGGGAACCAACATGGTAGTTCATTTGACCGATGACGGAATCAACGGTGCGTACGGCAAACTCTTCATTTCCAATCGCACTGGAGACGCCGTGCTCAAGGTGTTGGACGCGCGCTGGCGGACCCGCATCGGCGGCGATTTGGGTAATCACGCGGATGGCATGAGCTTCAACTGGGCAAGCGATCTCGCGGCCAACGTCACCGGCGGTGCCGCCGAAGAAGGTGAAGGCACCGGCTTGAGCTTCACCATCGATACCTGGGATGGCGGCTCGGGACCGGGGCCGGATACTGGCATTGAGATCAAATGGCAGAGCGCGCGCATCGCCTTCCTGCACATTTCGAAGACGTCCGAAGGCAACGACAATTTTATCTGCAAAGATATCTTCGTGGACACCTATGCCACCGTGAACGCTGCGGGCCTCGCCACCTTCACCTACAACGGGAACACCGTTAGCGCGACAATTCCCGGCTGGGTGGGCATCAACGGCGCGTTCGCCTTCGCGGGCCGGACCGGCGGCGAGAACGACAACCATTGGATCGATGACCTGTGCATCAACAACTTCACTCTCGGCCCTGTATTCTTCACGCTCCAACCGGTGGAAACGACGGTGCTCGAAGGCCAGACCGCCAGGTTCACGGCCGCGGTCGATGGCAGCCCGTCCTATTCCTATCAGTGGTACACGAACGGCGTGCCGATTCCCGGTGCGACCAGTGCGAGCTATACCACGCCGCCTGTCACCGCAGCCTACGAAGGCCGGCTTTATTCCGTGGTGGCAAGCAACGACTTCAGTTCGGCCACAAGTTCAATCGCGACGCTGCACGTGCTGCTTAACCCGCGCGTGGTAAATGTCTTCAGTAGCCGCGACAATGAGGTGCATGTCATCTACACGCGCCCCGTAGCATTGGCGTCCGGTTTCTATGATTTCGACAACGGCGTCTTCGAGAGCACGCGCCGTTACGGTGCTAACTCTAACGAAGTAATTGTTGTTACTGATTTGAATCTTACGCCGAACACCACTTACACGGTGACGATCGCCGACGTGGAAGCCGCCGGCGATCCCTCCAACTTGATGTTCCCCAATCCGACCATCCGGACGTTCCGCCACGGCTACGGTTCAATCTGCACCGATTTTGTGGCTTTGCCTCCAGGCGCGTCGGTTTCTGGCAGCGCCACGGTCTCGGGCGGGATCTTGCACATCACTGATGCGGTGAACAGTCAGCAGGGCAACTTCCTCCTGCCAGACCAGAATGGGGGTCAACCGATGGACCGGCTGGTCGTCTCGTTCAAGACGCAAATCGGCGGCGGAACCTGCTGCGGCGCTCGCTACGCTGACGGTATGAGTTTCAACGTGGCGTCCGATATCAATGCCGGCTCAGTCTATGGCGAAGAAGGCGCGGGCAGCGGCCTGACCATTACCTTCGATACGTGGGACAACGCCGCCCCCGATACGGCTCCGGCGCTGGAAGTGCGCTACAAGGGCACCACCGTGGCGGTGCAATCCATGGCGGGAATTCGCGAAGGCGGTCGTGCTCCCAATGGACCGTTCCTCTTCGATTCAGGTGGCAGCCCCTTGTCACTCGACACCTCCAACCAATTTGTCAACGTCCTAATCTCGGTGGGTCCGGACGGAAAGTTGGACATGTACTTCAAAGGCTACCTCATCTTCCAAAACGTGCAATTGCCCAACTACACGCCGTTCGTGGGCGCTAACTTCGGCTTCGGCGCGCGCACCGGTGGTGCCAATGAAAACGCGTGGATTGATGATCTCTGCATCAACAACTTCTCGCTTGGCAACGTTGTGATTACGCGCCAACCCAGTAACGTGACGGTCACTGAAAACCCGGCCGGAAAAGCCAACTTCAGCGTGGATGTGGATGGCTTGCCGCCATACACCTCCCAGTGGTACTCCAATGGTGTGCCGGTCCTAGGCGCGACAGCGTTGTCCTACACGACTGGTCCGCTCAACCGGACCGCCAATGGGGCGCAGTATTTCGTGATCGTGAGCAACGTGTACAACTCGGTCACCAGCACGGTCGCCACCGTCACCGTTATTGCGGATACGACTGCGCCGACGATTCTATCTGCGGTGTCAGTTTGCCGCTCGAACGTGTATGTGCTGTTTAGCGAAACGATCAGTGCGACGACAGCCAACAATCCGGCGAATTATACGATCAACAACGGCGTGGTCGTGACGTCTGCTTCACTGTCGTCGGTGGATGGACGGCTTGTCGTGCTGACCACGACGCCGGAAATCAATCCGAATGACGCCACTTCGGTCCTGACAGTGAACGGCGTAACCGACACTTCCCCGTTCCCAAATCCTACGGTCAACGCGACAGCGCCCATTTCGTCAAAGGCTCCGGTGAACGCGAGTGGTGCGAACAACCTGATTGTGTTTGAAGCGGAAGATTACGACCTGAACAGATCCCCTGCATCAGGATACGCTGCACCGTCGTCCGCTAATAACAGTTGGACGTTTGCTTTGTCGCTGCCGGGATACGTGGGATCCGGTTACATGGATGCGACTCCCAACATTGGTACGTTCACGGGGAATACGCCGGATGGCTTTACAAACACAAGCCGGTTAGACTATTGCCTCAACATCCCGGTGGCTGGTCGTTACTACTTCTGGGCGCGCGGGAGCACCGCCAATGACGGTGGTAACAACTCGTTCCACTTCGGTGTTGATGGAGTCACTCCCGATGAGTTCACACGCCGCGTGGGTAACCGCGTCAGCAACTGGGGTGGGGATGCGGGCAACGTAAATGCGTTTGGCTGGACACGTGATGTAAACGGTACGGGCGGAGGCAGTTTCGCCAGAGTCGATATCGCGACGCCGGGAGAACACACGCTGAACATCTGGATGCGCGAGGACGGCGTTAAGCTGGATCGCTTCCTTATGACCACGGACGCGGCGTTTACAGTGGCGGTGTCTGATCCGGGTCCCGCAGCGACAGGTCGCACGGCAACGCGGACTTTGCATATCGTCCGTAATGCCGATGGCAGCGCCACGATATCGTGGGACGGTTCGGGCTGGACGCTTCAAGCCACGAGTGAGTTGAAGTCGAACCCGGCACAAACCGTGTGGCAGAATACGCCCTACACTTCGCCCGTGGTCATTCCGCAAGGTTTCTTCGGACCAGGCAACACCAATGTCTTCTTCCGGCTGTCTGCGCCGTAGAGGATAGGGGCAGGAATTGAATCACAGAAACCGGGGTTCGCCCCGGTTTCTGTTTTCCGGAGGTAAAACGAATTGTTGGGCGGGATCGTTACGTCATTCTATTTGCTATTGTTGTCGTGGCCGACTGGAACCCGAGCGTGAACTTTGCGTGAGCTGTTGTCGGGCGACGGTCATCGAAAACCAATTGGAAATAGTTTGCCACTGGACAAAACAAAAACCTGAGCCAACGTTTTCCGCGTCAACCTAAACTCTATGAAGAATTTTCTGTCGTCCCTGCATCGGATACATCCGGTTCTTTTGGCCATAGCCGCGCTGGCAGTCGCCAACACGAGTTTTGCGCAGCAAACGACGCTGATTTCCACCGGTGCGGTTTGGCGTTACCTCGACACCGGAGTGGATCAAGGCACTGCTTGGCGCGCGCCAAGTTTCGATGACTCCACATGGCCGTTTGGTCCTGCGGAATTGGGTTTTGGCGACGGGGGCGAGAGCACCACGAACACGGCGGGTTTCGGAACGTATTACTATCGCCACACGTTTCCCATGGGGGACGCGTCGAGCATTACGAACTTGCGCGCGCGCTTGAAGCGCGACGATGGCGCGGTGGTGTACTTGAATGGCGTCGAAGTTTTCCGCAGCAACATGTCCACGGGAGAAATCACTTCTGCTTCGCTCGCCGCCACAACCGCTGCCGATGATGGAACGCTGTTTTTCCCAAGCAGTGTGAACGCGGCCTTGCTCGTCAACGGCAACAACGTGATTGCGGTGGAAGTCCACCAAGCGGCGACGAACAGCAGTGATGTCAGCTTTGATTTTGAACTTATGGCTAATCCGCTGCCGAGCATTTCGATAAGTTCGCCGACGAATGGACAATTGATAACGGGAACAAGTGTCTCCATCAGCGGCGTAGCCACCGCGGGAGGCTCGAACGTAACGCTGATCGAAGCTTTTCAAGGTGCGACGAAAGTCGCCGAGGCGACCAACGCAAATTACATTATCGGCTGGGGCAGTGTGGCTCCCGGAAGCTACACCATCACGACCAGAGTTACCGATAGTTCGGGACTGGCGGCTACGTCAGCACCCGTGAACATCACCGTGCAAGCTCCGCCGACGGGATTGCTCATTGCTCGTGGTTCGAGTTGGAAGTATCACAATTTGAATCAGGATTTAGGCACAAGCTGGCAGGGAACCAATTATGATGACGGTGCGTGGCTCTCGGGTGTCGCGCCGCTCGGCGACAACGTCGAGGGCGGAGTTCAACAATGCTCGACCGTGATCGACATCGGACCTTCGGGGGCACGCTACCCGACGCTCTATTACCGCAAGACGGTTACGGTTTCGGGAGCGAGTGCTTACCAGAGTCTCACTCTCCGTCTTCAACGGGACGATGGCGCGGCGGTCTATTTGAATGGAGTCCTGCTCACGGCGGACGGAGTGGCGGCACCTTCCACTTTTGGCGCTTTCGCCACTCAAACCGCTGCCGGCGCAGACGAGGTTTCCTATCGCGAGTATACCGTGACGCCGACGGCGCTGGTAAATGGAACGAACGTTTTTGCAGTAGAGAATAAACAGGTGAGTGCCGGCAGTTCGGATCTCCAGTTTGATCTTGAAGTGGAAGGCCAAGTAGATCTCACCGCTCCGGTTCTCACGTCCACCAGTCCGGCCCAAGGCTCGATTGTTCTGAGCCTGACTTTCATTAACGTAGGTTTCAATGAGAGCGTGATCGGCGTGAATGCCTCTGATTTGCTAATTAACGGTGCGCCTGCGACATCCGTCATCACAAACAATCCGAACGACTACACGTTTTACTTTACGCAGCCGGCCACCGGACTGGTGCAGGTGGCGTTCGCGCCCGATCATGGCATTACCGATGCCAGCGCCTTGGCGAATCCATTCGGGGGGGGGAACTGGTCCTACACGATCAATCCCAATGCGTCCACTTACCCCAACGTTGTCATCTCGGAGTTCATGGCCGACAACAGCAACGGCATTAAGGACGATGACGGCACACGGCAGGATTGGCTGGAGCTGTATAATTTGGGACCCTTGGATGCAAACTTGGATGGGTGGTTCCTCACTGACACTGCGACCAATTTGACCAAGTGGCGAATTCCCGGCGTGCCATTGAGCGCCAACAAATACTTGCTCATCTGGGCTTCCTCGAAGGACCGTTCTAACCCGTCGACACCGTTGCACACCAATTTCAAGATCGCCAAGTCGGGCGGTTTTATCGCCTTGGTCAATCCGCAAACCAACATCGTTTCCAGCTTTAATCCTTATCCGGCGCAACAGACTGACGTGTCGTACGGTCGTGACCGGGTGGACCCCAGTCTAGTGGGATTTTTTGCAACGCCCACGCCTGGCGCTCAGAATTCGACGACTGGTGCCGGGTTCACGAGCGAGCCGGCGTTTTCGCTCCAGACCGGCATTTACACCAACAGTTCGCTCACGTTGACGCTCTCGAACACGGCAGGTGCGGGGACGATCCGCTACACATTAGATCAGAGCCTGCCCGCCACCAACTCGCTGCTCTACACCGGGGCGATCACGTTCAGCATCAACATGACCATCAAGGCGCGTATCTTTCCGCCCGCCGGATCGAACGTGTTCCCCAGCGCTGTTGGCATGCGGACGTTTGTTTTCCTCGACAACACTACGACCAACTTCAGTTCGAGCCTGCCGATGCTCATTATCAGCACCGAGGGTCGCGCGATTCCGCAAGATGTTCCGCCCGGGGGATCCCGCGCTCCCGGTTCCTTCGTGGTGATCGACAACTCGCACGGGCGCAGTTCGGTGGCGGGTACGCCGCAGTTCCATGGATTGGCGGTGTTTGAGATATTTGGCCAGACCTCGGCTGGATTTGCCAAGAAACCCATTCGCATCGAAATTCAGGATGCGGTGGGGAATGACTTGGACGTGCCGTTGCTTGGCATGCCGGCTGACTCTGATTGGCGCTTGCGTAATCCTTATGACGACAAATCCTTCCTGAATGATTACCTCGGCTTCGAAATGTGGGAGGACATGGGGCATTATTCGGTGCGGCGGCGTTTGGTGGAGGTGTTTTTGAACGGTTCGGTGAACGGCGGCCTCGTGAGTTCGAGCGGTCGGTTGAATTACGCCACCAATTATTACGGCATCATGGTGCTGGTTGAAACGATCAAGGCGGGCAGCCACCGCGTGGATGTGCCGAAGATTTCCCCCTACAATACAAATGAGCCGACGGTGACGGGTGGCTACATCTTTAAGAAAGATAAGGACAGCGTCGGCGATTTGAACTTCAGTACCACCGGGGGTGCAGGCTTCAGCGGCGAAACCCTGAAGCTACACCAGCCCAAAGTGAATGATCTTCGTCTTCCATCCCTCAATGGGGTCACCACTACTTTCCCCGGGGCCGGTTACACTGCCGCCGGGACAAACCAGTTGACCTACCTGCGCGGATACCTGAACGCGATGGAGCGTGCGATGTATACGAACACTTGGCTGACGCAAACGGGCACAAACCATTATTCGTATTACATGGATCTGGATCGCTTTGTGGACCAGCACTGGCATGTCGAGTTCACGAAGCAGATCGACGGCTATCGCTTGAGCGATTACTTCACCAAGGACCGGCTCGGGAAAGTCGGACCGGGGCCGGTTTGGGATTGGAACCTCGCGTGGGGCAACGCGGACTACGCGACCGGCGGCATGACCAACGGGTGGTATTATGAAGTCACGGATGACAACGGTCATATCTGGCAGCGCCGCCTGATGTCCGGCACGACTTCCGCAACGGGTACGACGGGCGATCCGGATTACACCCAGCGAATCGCTGATCGCTGGTCGGTGCTGCGAACGAATATCCTCAACGGCACGAATGTCATCCAGCACATTGACCAGTTGGCCACGAGCATCAACGAGCCGGCCAAACGCGACATCGCCCGCTATAATGTCTTTGGAATCTATGTCTGGCCCAATCCGAGCGGCGCAGGTGATGGACGCGATGTGGATTACGTCCGTCCTTTGAATTATCTTGGACCAATCGAAACCGTCGCTCCCTCCACCGCCAGCGGGAGCATCATCGGACAGATGAAGAAGTGGGTGCTCGGAAGATATTTGTGGATCGACAGCCAGTTCACGCGGCGCCCTTCCATCAGCGCATCGGACGCCATGGTTACTAATGGATACACGGTCACCGTTACGCCACCTCCGGGGGCCATCCTCTTTTATACGTTGAACGGAACGGATCCCCGCGCCCCTGGTGGCACCGTGGCGGCCGGTGCCTCGTCCAACAGCGGTCCCGTGACCATCACAGTTAACGCCAACATGCGCATCGTGGCGCGCGCGCTGCGGCCTGGCGCGTGGAAGAATACCTTCAGCGGGCCGAATGCTGTCTCGCTCTACACAGTCGTGCCCTCCTTGCGCATTACCGAGATCATGTATCACGCGGCTCCTCCGCCGTCGGGCAGCACCAATTCCTCTGAAGACTTCGATTATATTGAAGTGAAGAACATTGGAGCGGTGCCGCTGAACGTGAATGGCTACAGCCTCGGAGGCGGCGTGCAGTTCACATTTCCCAATGCGACGCTGGCTGCGGGCCAGTCCGCCGTGGTGGTGGCGGATGTCACCGCCTTCCAATCCCGATACGGCACAAACATCCTCATTCTCGGTTCCTATACCGGCAGCCTAAACGATGCCGGCGACCATCTCGTGCTCTCGGGCAGCCTGCTGGAATCGATCTTGGATTTTTCATACGCGGACAACTGGTATCCGGCCACCGATGGCGGCGGATTCTCACTCGTGGTGGTGAACGAAAACGCGACCGCCAGCGCGTGGGACACGGCGGACAACTGGCGCGCGAGTGCGGTCTTGGGCGGCTCGCCCGGCGCTACCGATCCTGCTGAGCCCATTTTCCCCGTGGTGGTCGTGAACGAAGCGCTGGCCAACGAAGCCCCGGCTTCCGGCGACGCCATCGAGTTGCTTAACACATCAGGAACGCCTGCGGACATCAGCGGCTGGTTCCTCACTGATAACTTTGACAAGCCGAAGAAGTTCGTCATCCCGCCCGGCACGGTCATTCCCGCCGGTGGCTTCGTAGTGTTCTACGAAACGAATTCCTTTGGCGCGACGAACGCCTACACAGCCAACGGCACAAACAGCTTCGGGCTCGGCGCGAAGGGTGATGATGCTTATCTGTTTTCCGGTGACGGCATCAATCTGACCGGCTACGCCCACGGCTTCGACTTTGGAGCCTCGGCCAGCAACTCCACCATTGGACGCTACGTGATCAGCACCGGCGCGGATCATTTTGTGGTCCAGCGCAGCAACACGCTCGGCAGCATCAACGCGGGACCGCTCGTTGGCCCGGTCGTCATCAACGAAATCAACTATCACCCACCCGATCTGGGCATTAATGGCATCGCCTTTAACAACCGCGATGACGAATTCATTGAACTTCATAACTTGGCCAGCAGCCCGGTGCCGCTCTACGATCCAGCATATCCGGCGAACACCTGGCATTTGAGGAGCGCGGTGGATTACGACTTTCCGCCCAATGTAACGCTGTCGGCCGGTGGCTATTTGCTCGTGGTTGGCTTCGATCCAGTGGCCAGCCCCGGGACACTCGCCTCGTTCCGCAACAACAACTTCGTGCCCACCAATATACCGGTGTTTGGGCCGTGGACGGGAAGCCTCGACAATAATTCAGCGCGCGTGGAATTGGACCGGCCCGATGTGCCGGAGACGAACGGCTCAGTCCCCTACATTCTGGTGGAGCGCGTCGGCTACTCGGACACGGCACCATGGCCGACCGGTGCAGATGGGTTCGGCCTCACCTTGCAACGCATCGTGCCGGGCAGTTACGGGAACGATCCCACCAACTGGACGGCCGCCGCCGCGACTCCGGGTGCGGACTTTATGGGCGGTGGTGTCGCACCAATTATCACCAGCCAACCGGCCAGCCAGACCATCCTTTTCGGAAGTGGCGTCACTCTTACGGCCACCGCGACCGGGACGGCACCGCTGCGTTACCAGTGGCGCTTCAACGGTTTCAATCTCGCCGGTGCGACCTCCAATTCGCTGGTACTGTCGAATTTCCAGGCCGCTCTGGCGGGGACGTACAACATCTTCGTTTACAACAGCGGTGGTTATGCTCTCGGAACGAACTTCACGCTCTCGGGCCGCACCGGATTGCGCATCACTTTGCAGCCGGTTGACCGTTCGTCGCTCCCCGGGTTGACCAACACGTTTACGGTCGCCGCCGTCGGCACGGGCACTCTGCGCTATCAATGGCGCAAAGACGGCACGAACCTGATTGGTGCCGTCACCAATGCGACACTGACAATTACCAACACGCAAGTGGGGAACCAGGGCATTTACACCTGTTTGGTTTCGGATGATATCGAAAGCATTCTCAGCAATCCCGCCATGCTCACCGTGGTTTTCAAGCCAGCCTACACCTTGAATCCCATCGCCCAGACCGTGGTTGAGGGCGGCACGGTTAGCTTCAGTGTGGCGGCCAGTGGTACGCCGCCCATGAATTTCCGATGGCGTAGCAACGGCGTGACATTTGTTCTCGCCAATCCGCCCTTCACCAGTAACACCGTCTATTTCAACAACGGGTTGATTGTCAACGGCCCGACGAATTCCACTTTGATCCTGACTAACGTGGGGATGAACTACAACGCAGCTCCCTTCAGTGTGGTGATTACCAACATTGCTGGTTCCGCCACCGGCGTAAAGACGGTCACGCTGACAGTGCTTGCTGACACGGATCATGACGGCCTGCCTGATTCATGGGAAACGAGCCATGCTGGCTTTAATCCGAACGATCCCAGCGACGGGGCCTTTGATAATGACGGTGACGGAATGAGTAACGCGGCTGAATATTTCGCGGGCACCGATCCCTTCGATGCTTCGAGCTATCTGAAAGTGAACCTGACCGTTCCGGGGCAGGCCACTATCAACTTCAACGCGGTCTCGAATCGCACCTACACGGTGCAGTTCACCGACAGTCTCACGCCGCCGCTCTGGCAGAAACTTGGCGACGCGCTCTCACGCACTAACACCCGGAACGAAGTGTTCGTTGATCCGTCCGCGAGCACCAACCGTTACTACCGCCTTGTCATCCCGATCCGGCCCTGAGAGTGGGTGGATCCGGCGGTCGCGCCGCCAGAGTTGCGCGTGAAGGGACGTATTGTTTTTACGTCCAGAATCAACGGCATCCCGCCCGCCCCTTAGTTCCGCCGAAATGCGGTCGGCGCCACGCTGGTCACCGCGCGAAAAGCGCGGGTGAAGGGTAAGCGACATGCCAAGCACCACTGGTTGAAGAGATCGTAAACGTCGTAACGTAGGGTCTATGACCTCTGCGCAACCGAAGGAAGTAATTCTCAAGACCGATACGCGGGGTCGCGTGTTCACGCCTGCGGCCCGACGGGAGAGGCTGCTGGATGAGTTTGAGCAGAGCGGCCTGTCGGGGGCGAGGTTTGCCCAACTGACGGGCCTGAAGTATTCGACTTTCGCCCTTTGGGCGCAGCGCCGACGGCGGCAGCGCGGAACGACGGCTCCACCCAGCCAGAAAATTCCGTCC
>JAYVWQ010000327.1:0-3059 GCA_043785945.1 Akkermansia sp. | reverse complement strand
TGGTCCATGCTGACCAGAGAACCGTTTTTGCGCGCGGCAATTTCCCCGCGATCCTCGCCGTATTCGTGGAAGAGATGGCTCATCACGCCCATGCCCTTGGTCGAGTTGACGAGGTCCGTCTCGAAGCCGATCAGGCCGCGCATCGGGACCAGCGCCTCGACGGAGACGAGGTTGCCGACATGGTTCATGTTCGTGATCTGGGCCTTCCGGTTGGAAAGGTTTTCCATGATCGTACCGAGGTTTTCGCTCGGCACCTCGACGTAGAGCTTCTCAATGGGTTCGAGCGGATTGCCGGCGGCGTCCTTCTTCCAAAGCACTTCCGGACGGGAGACGAGCACCTCGTGGCCTTCGCGGCGCATCTGTTCGACGAGGATGGCGATTTGCATTTCGCCGCGACCGCTGACCGCGAAAACCTTCGGGTCGCTGGTCTGGGCAATGCGCAGGGCGACGTTGGTGCGGATTTCCTTCACCAAGCGGTCCCAGATGTGGCGCGCGGTGACGAGCTTGCCCTCCTGGCCGGCGAGCGGTCCGTCGTTGACCGCGAACTGCATCTGAATGGTCGGCGGGTCAATCGGAATGTAGGGCAGGGCTTCACGAGCCTCGGAGTCGCAAATGGTTTCTCCGATGAAGATATCCTCGAAACCAGCCAGACCCACGATGTCGCCGGCGTGCGCCTCTTGAATCTCGATGCGCTTCATGCCCTCGAAGTGGAAGATCGCGGTGACCTTGCCCTTGGAGATTTTGCCCTTGCCGTGGCGGCAGATGGCGGAGTCGCCCACTTTCACCTTGCCCTCGTAAATTTTCCCGAAAGCGATACGCCCGAGGTAATCGCTGTAGTCCAGGTTGGCCACGAGAATCTGGAAACCGACGCCGGCCTTGGCGCGCGGGGGCGGGATGTGCTTCACGATGGCGTCGAAGAGCGGTTCCATCGTGCCGCTGGCGTGTTCCAGTTCCAGCTTGGCGTAGCCGTTCTTGGCCGAGCAGTAGATGAACGGGAAGTCGAGCTGCTCATCCGTGGCGTTGAGCGACTGGAACAGTTCAAACACCGCGTCGAGCACCTTCTTGGGGTTGGCGTTTTCGCGGTCAATCTTGTTGATGACCACGATGGGCTTGGCTCCGGCCTCAAGTGCCTTGCGCAGTACGAAGCGGGTCTGAGCCTGCGGACCTTCGGCGGAGTCCACCACGAGGAGCACGCCGTCGATCATGTTCATGATGCGCTCGACTTCGCCGCCGAAGTCCGCGTGTCCGGGCGTGTCCACGATGTTGATGTGGAAGTTCTTGTATTTGAACGCAGCGTTCTTGGCCCGGATGGTGATGCCCTTTTCCTTTTCCAAATCCATCGAATCCATGAGGCGTTCCTCAGAGGACTCGTGCTGGTTGGCGCGAAAGGTTCCGGACTGCTTGAGCAAGCAATCGACGAGCGTGGTTTTGCCGTGATCGACGTGAGCGATGATGGCGATGTTGCGAATATGTTCCATGTTTCCGTTTCGTTAAAAATCGAGCCGCGCATCGTCGCCGCTGGCGGGAAAAGGTCAAGCGTCGCGAAACGGAATGTTGCAATTGATGGCAGAAGTCCGGCGGACCATCGTCTTGGCACCTGTAAATTGTCCCGGAACGGGATGAAAACTCGCGCTGCGACTGGGCTAGGCAAGGATGTGATGCCGGGGAAGCGGCGGTCAAAAGAGAGCGCGGCGCGGTGTGCTTGATGTGGGTCAGGCTTCCAGCCTGACGGTTCACGGGGCTTCCCAGCCCCGTGTTCCAAGCGGGCGCGGGCGCGGTGGAACGGGCGGCAGGATGCCGCCCGAACCGTCAGGCGAGACGCCTGACCCACTCGGACGATCCCCGCTTGTGCCCCGCACTTTTAATCGCACCCAGTTCACGCGCTCAAGTTGACACCACGCTGTCAGCCGATATTCTTTTTCTCCCTGAATGTCAGGTTCAGCGAAATATTTCCGAAAAATTATGAGTGAAAGCGCGCCCACAGCCGAACTGCCGAAGCCGACCCACAACGAGGTCATCAAGACCGCCATCCCCACGCTGGCCGGCAACATCGCCGCGACGATGGCGAGCGGCACCGACCAGTTCTCCGCCGATGACCAGCAGTTCATCAAGTTTCACGGCATCTATCAGCAGGACGACCGCGACCTGCGCAAGACGGGCAAGAAATTCATGATGATGATCCGCGGGCGCATCCCCGGCGGCGTGATGACGCCGGCGCAGTGGATCACCTTCGACGACCTCGCGACGAACTACGGCAACAACACGTTGCGCATTACCACGCGGCAGAGCATCCAGTTCCACGGCGTCGTGATGTCGGGACTGGGCGCGCTGATCAAGAAGATCAACGAGTCGCTGCTCTCCACGCTCGCGGCTTGCGGCGACGTGAACCGCAACGTGACGGCTTCCTGCACGCCTTCGCAAACCGAAGCGCGCGCGGAGATGATGAAGGACTGCCATCGCATCGTGGACGCGCTCGCGCCGACGACGAAGGCGTATCACTCGATCTGGATCGACAACGTGCAGTTGAAGCTCGACGACGCGGAGAACAAGGACTTCGTCGATCCGCTTTACGGCCAGACGTACCTGCCGCGCAAATTCAAGACGGCGTTCGTGCTGCCGCCGGTGAACGACATGGACATCTTCACCAACGACCTCGGCTTCATCGCCATCGTCGAGAACGGGAAGCTCGTCGGCTACAACCTCGCCGTCGGCGGCGGCATGGGTCGTAGTCATGGCAACGCGGAAACTTACGCGCGCCTCGCGGACGTGATTGGTTATTTCCCGAAAGAGCACGTCGTCGAAGTGGCGAAAGCCGTGCTGACTATTCACCGCGATTTCGGCGACCGCACGGACCGCAAGCACGCGCGCTTGAAATACGTCGTGGCCGAGCGCGGCGTGGAGTTCATCCGCGAGCAGGTGAACCAGCGCGCGGAAATCAAGCTGGCCCCGGCGCGCGACTACCAGTTCACCACCACCGGCGATGTCTATGGCTGGCACAAGGCGCTCGACGGCTCGTGGTTCTTCACGCTGTTCGTTGAGACGGGCCGCATCAAGGAAGC
>JAYVWQ010000326.1:0-3074 GCA_043785945.1 Akkermansia sp. | reverse complement strand
TCGTCAGGGTCAGGAGGCTGATCCAAGCCTCGGGTGATGCAATCCAATCCATGCACGGGAGTGTTTGCGGGCCGTGGCGGCGTGTCAAACGTGGAGGCGGGTTTTGCGGCTGGAAAGCCGGAAGAAGATTCCTGCGGGCGCGCTCCAGGGTCGGACGGCTTCGCTCAGGCGTCTTTTCGAACCGGCTCTAAAGCTGGTCTCAGTGATTAGCCTCTGCCAGTTACAAACTGGCAGCACGCTTACAGCAATCTTCCTCCGCCTTTCCAATCAATGTTCTTGCACGGACGTTTGACACGCCACTGCCGCCTGCGAACACTCCCGCACATGGATTGGATTGCATCGCCCGAGGCTTGGATCAGCCTCCTGACCCTGACGATTTTGGAAATCGTGCTGGGCATCGACAACATCGTTTTCATCTCCATCCTCGTGGAGAAGCTCCCGCCGCACCGGCGCAAGAAGACGCGCCAGCTCGGCCTCATGCTCGCGCTCGGCACGCGCATCCTGCTCCTCTGCACGCTGGTCTGGATTGCCAAACTGATTAAACCACTCTTCGGATTTTCCCTCTTCGATCACGCGTTCAGCTTCTCGGGCAAGGATTTAATCCTGCTCTTCGGCGGCCTTTTTCTGCTGACCAAGAGCACGCGCGAGATTCACGAGAATCTCGAGGGTGTGGACGGTGAGGTGACGCGCAAGCTGGGGCCGACCGTGGCCGCCGTCATCGTGCAGATTCTGCTGCTCGACATCGTGTTCTCGCTCGACTCGGTCATCACCGCCGTGGGCATGGCCAAACATCTGCCCGTCATGATCATCGCCGTGGTCATTGCGGTGATCTTCATGCTCATCTTCGGCGGGCACATCGCCACCTTCATTGAGCGGCATCCGACCATCAAAATGCTGGCCCTGAGCTTCCTGCTCCTCATCGGCGTGGTGCTGATCGCGGAAGGATTCCATCAGGAAATTCCCAAGGCTTACATCTACTTCGCCATGGCCTTCAGCGTGGGGGTGGAGATGCTGAATCTGCGCGCGCGCGCCAAGAAAAAGAAACAGGAGGAGCCGGTTCACCTGCACCAGCCGTATCGCTGACGCAGATCGGGCGGAGCTTCAACCCCGCTGGCGCGTGGCTTCGTAGAGGAACACCGCCGCCGCACTGGCCACGTTCAGCGAGTTCATGTGCGAGGGCATGGGGATTTCCACCGTGTCCTCGCACGCGGCCAGCGTCGCCGCCGTGAGGCCCGGGCCTTCCGCGCCGAACACCAGGCAGCAGTCGCCGCGCAAATCCACGGCGGAAAGTTTCTTCGCTCCCGGACGCGGATGCGCAGCCAGGCACCGCACGCCGCGCGCGCGCAGCACCGTCAGTGTTTCCACAAGATCATCCACCTGCACCACGGGTTGCTCGAAGATGGCACCCATTGATCCGGAAACGGCGCGGCGCTGATAAGGACTGCCGCACGTCTCGCCCACGATCAGCACATGCACGCCGAAGGCTGCGCTGCTGCGGACCACCGCCCCGAGGTTTTCCGCGCTGGCTAGGCCTTCGACAGCAGCAAGCAGGAGGGGGCGCGGGGATTTTTTGAGAAGCGTTTCCAAATCGGGCTGAGGCGGAATGTTCGCCACCGCCAGCACGCCCTGGTGCATCTTGTAGCCGGTGATGGTTTCGAGCAGCGGCGATTCTGCGACGAACACCTGAATGTCTTCGGGGCGCGCCCGGAGTTTCGTTTCGATCTTCTCCAGCCACGCGGGCGTGAGCAGCACGGAGACGACGGGAAACCGGCTGGTCAGGAGACGCTGCACCGTTTTGAAGTTCGCCGCCACGAGCACTCCCGCCTGCTCATGTTCCTCGACACGCTTGAGCGTGAGATACCAGGCCAGTTCGGGAGCCTCGAGTGATTGAACCTTTTTGAGATGCGAAATCGCCACGCGGGAATTTAAGCGGGTGGGAGCGCGGAAGAAAAGCGCGCAACCAAGCCCGACTCGGGAGAACAAGATGGTGGGCCTGCTCGGATTTGAACCGAGGACCAAGCGATTATGAGTCTCTAGCCGCCGTTTGGGCCGGGAAGCCACGAAACTCCACCAAACCCCACAGGCTCGGCATCAATCCCCCGGTTTTACCGCCTTGCCCATGTTGCCTCTGGTTGCCCTCCGTGGACTCTCGCGCACCCCAGATTTGCCATACTTTTGCCATACCGGGCGGGTATGGCACCTATAAACCTATTCGTTTCCTGGGTGTGAAACACGATACTGTGAAGCTCGGCAACTCGACTCTGTTCAAACAGCCCAAGAGTCCCTTTTTCAATCTCCGCGTCATGGTCAAAGGCAAGCGACGCCAGTTCTCCACCGGGGAAGCGACCAAGGCGAAGGCCACGGACAAGGCCCGCGTCATTCTGGCAGACCTCAAAAGCCGTGGTTTGGTGGAAGCCGTTGCCCTCCATTCCCGCCGGGTGGACGAGACTCCCACCGATCCGACGATTGAAGAATTCGCCGCGCTCTACGAAAAAGTCATCGCTTGCGCGGACTACCCGCCCTCCCGCGAGACTCAACAGCGTTACATTAAGGGGCTAAAGTTCCTCGCCAAAGCCCTGCGCGTTAGCCGAGTGCGGGCGCTTACCCCGGAGAAAATCCGACAGTTCATCACGTCATACCAAACGACCCGGTTTGCCGAGGGTGGCAACGCGGAAAGCGTCAAAGTCAGCCTCAATTCGATTCTGCGGAATTGCGCCGCGCTCTACTCCAAGACGGCTCTGACCGGCTACGCCGATCACGGACTGGCCCTCACCAATCCCTTCACCGGGTTGAAGCTCCGCCGGGTGGCGATCAAAGGGTTCTCCCCCCTCAAGCCGGAATTGCTGCAAAACATCTGGAAAAACGTGGCGATCCTGCGCGACGGCAACCCGCAAGCCCCGGCTCCGGGGCCGCGCGGCTGCCGGTGGGGTGAACCGGACTGGCGAAAGCCGCGCCCGGAAGGCTACCTGCTGTTGCTGTTTGGGCTTCACCCGGTTTGATGGACACCTTGGAGAGGCGGGGCGCATGGGTGTGGTTTAGTTGAGTTGGAGTTCGAAGTCCACAGGTGACCTGGA
>JAYVWQ010000325.1:0-5837 GCA_043785945.1 Akkermansia sp. | reverse complement strand
CCCTTGCGCTGATCGGCCGAGGCCCGGCTGATCGGTTCCAGAAAAAGCGTGCCGATCCCGCGCTCGGAATCGTACCGCGCCACGCGCGCCACCCCGCCGTCCACCACATGGCGGATGCCGTCGATGGTCACGGAAGTTTCAGCCACGTTGGTGGCGACGACGATTTTGCGCAGTGGATTCGGGGCGAACGCCGTGTCCTGCTCCTCGGCCTGCAACTCTCCGTGCAACGGGATCAACGCCAGCTTTTCCTGAGTGCGCGCGGCGCGGATGGCGTTGATGGTCGCGTTGATCTCCCCCATGCCCGGCATGAAGACGAGGATGTCGCCGGACAATCCATCGTTCACGATCCGCTCCACCACGTCCGCCGCCTGCTCGCTGACCGGCCGCTCGTCGTGCCGATCCGAGTAATGCACCGTGACGGGATAACTCTGCCCCTCGGAAATCAGGATGGGCGCGTCGCCCAGATAAGCCGCCACCGGCTCTGCATCCAGGGTCGCGGACATGACCACGATTTTCAGATCGGGCCGCGTGGTGCGCTGCATCTCCTTGGCCAGCGCCAGGGACACGTCGCTCAACAGATTTCGCTCGTGGAATTCATCGAAGAGAATGGCCGCCACCTCCTTCAGCGCCGGGTCGTCCTGCAGCCAGCGGAGCAGAATTCCCTCGGTGACGAAGCAGATGCGCGTGCCCACGCCGGTCTGATCATCGAAACGAATCTGGTAGCCGACCTCCGCGCCGAGCGGAACTTTGCGTTCCCAAGCCACGCGCGCGGCCACGGTGCGCGCGGCCACGCGGCGCGGTTGGAGAACGATGATCTTTTTGTCCCCGGCGAGGCCGGCATCGAGGAGCATCTGCGGGACTTGCGTGGTCTTGCCCGAGCCGGTCGGAGCAACGAGCACGAGGCGGTTGCCGCCGCGCAGTTGCTGAATGATCTCAGCGTGAATTTCCCAGATGGGGAGGGCAGACGAGGCCACGGCCGGTCACGATTTGAACCAGACCACGGCAATGATGGTCGCAAACGAGAGCAACGTCATCATCCCGCCGGGCATGAACTTGCGGGTCTTGAGAAAGCGGATGAGGAAGAAGAGGGCGAGGAAACTCAGAACACCCCACGCCACCTGAATGGGCAGCTTATTCAGCGCACACAGGGACAAAACCACGCTGAACACGAAGGAAGTGATGAGCGAGATTTTGCTCTTGGCCTTCAAGAATCCGACCAGCCCGCCCAGCATCAGCATGACGATGTAAATCCAAAGAATTGTTTCCGGCTTCATAAGCGGCGGAGTGTCAATTAACTGCCCAGCACATCCAACGACAAAATTTCGCCCGCCTCGCACTCGGCCACGACCTCGAAGGGGCGGCAGCAGATCTCGCAGTCCGTGGTGAACCGCTGCGAGGGCACGCTCGTGTCCACGCTCAGGTCAAAGGCCTGGCCGCAGAAAGGGCACTGGATTTCGCCGGCTTCAATCATGGAAATTTACCGTCCCGGAAAATCACGGGTGACAAGCTGCGGTGCCTCCCCTAGCCTGCCCGCGTTCTGCTTAGTGCGCGCGTAGCTCAACTGGATAGAGTGGCGCCCTCCGAAGGCGAAGGTTGTGGGTTCAACTCCCGCCGCGCGCACCATCTCCACCGGGCTTATTTTCCCGCCACCGGCTTCAAGTATCCCCGATCCAGCTTGCCGCAGGACCAGAGCAATCCGCGCGTGACGAGATCAAGATAACGCGCATCGCCCACGGTCTGGTTGTTGTGGCCGATGGTGGTGCTAAAGACGCGGATCTTCTCGTATTGATTGGCCCACGCCACCACGGTTTCCGCGTCCTTGGTCGTGCCGTCCTTCTGCTTGAGCGACTGAGTGCCTTTGATCAGCGGCGTGGCGGTGGGGAAAATCTGGATGTTGTTGTACAGCTCCTCCTTGCTCGTGGTCCAGTTGGTCATGCCTTGGGTGATGGGGCTGGCCCCGGCCAGGAAGTTCAGAGCAATCGGCTCCTGCGGGCCATGGCTGCTCGACTGGAGGCCGAGATAATCAAACCACGCCGAGCGCACGGTGCCGTTAGTCGCCTTCGTGCCCGGGTTGCCGATGCGATAACTGTGCATGGCGCAATGCAAATTCACTCCCGGAATCCCCTGGCGATGCGGGGCCAGTACAGCCGCGATGATGGCGGGATCGTTCACGTCGGCGGCGCACTCGTCGTGGATGACCACGTCATAACCTTGGGCGTAATCCGCATTGCCGAGGATGGCCAGCGGCGGCTTGGTGGATTTGTCGTCGGTGTGAACCTGATCCACCACGACGAAAGCGCGCTGCTCCAGTCCGTTCTTCAGGATGTCCTTCTGTTTCGCGTAGTCATGGCAGCAGCCACCGGTGATGAGCAGCACGCGCAGTGGTTTTGGCTCGTCCGCCGCCTGCGTCGTTACGGCCAATGCCATGAGACAAGAGAGAGAAAAAAGTTTTTGGAATTGCATGGGCGGACTGTTTCAGCCGCGTGGGATGATGTCGAGTCCGCGTGTGAGCCTGGAGTGCGATTGGAAGTGCGGGGCACGGAGCGCGGCCATCCTGGCCGCCCGGTGCCGGGGGAGATGAGATCACGATCCGCGCGGGCGGGACGCCCGCGCTCCGCCATGGACCGGCGCTCGCTATTTCATCTGCGCCCGTCTGCGGTTCAACTCGACATAAAAAAGAGACCGGGCCGAAGCCCGGTCTCTCTGCTGAACCGAATTAACCCCGCGACTACGGCGAGCGCAGGCGGAAGAATTTCTTCGAGTCCGTGGCCGGCACGGTCACGGTGAAGTTGCTGCCGTCCACGTTGACCGGTTCTCCGACCGGCGACCAACTGATGACCGGCTCCAAACCGCTGGTGCCTTCCAGCGTGTAGTTGGCGCAGGTCTGCGGCCAAGTGATGATTACGTTGGCACCCGATTGAACGATGGTCAGGGTGATGATCGCCGGATCCTCCACGATGACGAGGAAGGTGCAGGTGTTCGTGTTGCCGTGGCTGTCGGAGGCCGTGACCGTCACGGTGTTGGTACCCACCGGGAAGCTCGTGCCGGAGGCGGGCGAGGAGGTGACAGTCGGGCTGGCGTCGGCCGCGTCCGTGGCCGTGGGCGTGAAGGTCGCAATCGCATTGGTGCCGTTGCACACCACGACTTGGTTCGTGGGACAAACGATGGTCGGCGCAATGGTGTCGCGCACCGTCACAGTGAAGGTGCAGGTGTTCGTGTTCAGCGCGGCGTCATGCGCCGTCACCGTCACGATCGTCACGCCAATGGGGAAGACCGAGCCGGAGGCCGGGGACGAGGTCACGGTCGGATTCGGGTCCACGTTGTCCGTGGCCGTCGGGGTGAAGCTCACCACGTTTCCGGCCGCGTTGGTCGCCTCCACCACGATGCTCGACGGGCAGGTTACCACCGGGGCGATGGTGTCGCGCACCGTCACAGTGAAGGTGCAGGTGTTGGTGTTCAGCGCGGTGTCATGCGCCGTCACCGTCACGGTCGTCACGCCAATCGGGAAGACCGAGCCGGAGGCCGGCGAGGCCGTGACCGTCGGGCTGGGGTCAACCAAGTCGGTCGCACTGACCGTGAAGTCCACCACGTTGCCGGCCGAGTTGGTCGCATCCACGGTGATGTTGGTGGAGCACGTCACGGCCGGGGCGGTCGTGTCGCGCACCGTCACTGTGAAGGTGCAGATGTTGGTGTTCAGGCTGGCGTCGTAGGTCGTGACGGTCACGAGCGTCGCGCCGAGCGGGAAGACGGAGCCGGAGGCCGGCGCGACCACCACGGTCGGGCTGGGGTCAACGAGGTCCGAGACCAACGGGGTGAAGTTCACCACGCGGCCCGCCGCGCTGGTGGCTTCGGCCACAATCGGGGCCGGGCAGGTCAGGCTGGGAGCCGTGGTGTCTTGCACCGTCACCGTGAAGGTGCAGGCGTTGGTGTTCCCGCTGCCGTCGGTGGCCGTCACCGTGACCGTGGTCACGCCCAACGGGAAGGTCGAGCCGGAGGCCGGGTTCGCGAGGAGCGAGGCCAGCGTGCAGTTGTCCGAAGCCGAGGGCGTGAAGCTGACCAAGGCCCCAGCCGGACCGGTCGCCTCAGCCACGATGGGGGCCGGGCAGGTAACGGACGGGACGGTAATGTCGAGGAAGTTCACCGTCGCCTGGCAGCTCGCGGTCAAGCCGCTGACGTTGGTGGCGGTGAAGGTCACGACCGTGGCTCCCATTCCGAGGAAGGTGCCGGGGGCCGGGCTTTGACTGATGCTCTGGGGACCGCAGCCGGAGACGACGATTTCACCGCGCAGGTCAGGCAAGGCCATCGTGCAGCTTCCATCCGCAAAGAAGGTGCGGTTGGTCGCGCAGGTGACAATGACGGGGGCGTTGGTCGTATTGACGGTGACGTTGACCGTGCCGACGGCGGTGCCACCGACCTGACCGTCGTTCACCAGGTAGTAGAACGTGTCCGGGCCGCAGGCGCTGGCCGGTGCAGTGTAGGTGACGTTGCCGCCACCGAGCACGACCGTGCCGCCGAGGGCGGTGTCGAGGGTCATCACCGTGATGTTCAGGTCGTCCACGTAGTGCGACTCGAACGCGCCGCCGGTGCGGGCGAAGATACCGAAGCGCCCGATCTGCGGAACCCACGGCACGACCACCGTGCCGAACACGTTGGTGTTATCCACGAGCACGGTCAGATTGCCTTCAGCCGTGAGGGTGATGGAGACGGGCACGTAGTCGTAATCGTTCCAGACGGGAATCTGGACAAAAGCAATGTTCGTGTAGCCGTATTTGATCTTCATGCCAGCGGTGTTGGCCGTGCCGCCACCCGCGTTGGTCGAGCCATTGCCGGCGAAGGGCGCGAAGCGGTAGTTGTCGATGCAGAACGACAAGCCCGTGCCCACCCCGTCTTCCGAGCCGAACGCGCCGTAGGTGGCCGCGTTGGGAATGTCCCCGGCGAAGTTGAAGCTGAATCCATCGGCCGGCTCGGCGCTGACGTCGGCGATGCGCAAGTTAAACGTGGCGGTAAAAGCCGAGACCCGTTTGCCGGGCGTCAGTTCGCTGGTGACAAAGGAACCCGATTGACCGGCGATGCCCCCGTTGATTTTGAGCACCCCGCTGTTCGCCACGCCGCCGGTGAGGTCCACGATGGCGCTGCCGTAGAGGGTCGCCCCGCTCAGGTTCCCTTCGTTGAAGTTGGTTCCCACGGTCAACGGATAAACGCCGCTGACGGCCAGCAGGTTGGTCGCTTCCATTTCCGGATCACTGTCGTTGCCGGTCAGGGTGCCGGTGGAAATAACGCGGACCACGCCCTGCGTGGTGGCGAGAGAATCGTTGACCACGATGGGCGGCGCATTGCTCACGAGCAGCGTCACGGGGGCGCTGACGACCGAGCCGCCGTCATTGCCCACTTCCACGGTGTAGATGCCCGAGTCCGAGCCGAGCAGATTCGCGAAGCTCAACGTGGCGGTGGTCGCCCCAGCCAGGCGGACTCCATTGCGCCGCCAGACATAGTTGGTCGGGCCGGAGTTGGCCGGAATCGTGGTCGTCACGGTGTAACTCGTGGTGCCATGCAACGGCAGAGTCTGCGACGCCGGAGACAACTGGGCCGTGATGACCGGCGCGTAGGGGAAGTACACCTCTTTGTATTGGGCGGTCACGGCCGGACCGGCGGCGTTATGCGCCGTGGTGCCGAGGCCGACGAAGACGCTGTTCGAGTAGGGGGCCACGATGCGGGCAAAGCCGATCCAATTCACGCCATTGCTGCTGGCGTAGCCTGTGAACACATCGTCCACGCGGGTGAGGCGCAGCCAGAGGTTCGGGATGCCGGCCGGGACGACGTTCGTGCTGGCCGGCCAA
>JAYVWQ010000324.1:0-3972 GCA_043785945.1 Akkermansia sp. | reverse complement strand
TAGAGGTCGCCGACATTTTTGCGCCAGCGCCAGGTGTTGTCCGTGCCCACGTACATCACCTGCCCCTGGCCGTATTGCTGCATCGCGACCACGGGCATTTTGCCGAAGCGCGATTCCTTGCCCGGATCAGGATCGACGAGCAACACCTCGGCGGCGGGCTTCGGGCGCGACACCTTCGCGACCCAATAAACCGGCGGCAGTTGCTTCCACACCGCCGCGCTCTCCGCCTCGCGGTCGGACAGGCGCATCATCAAGTTCGCGCGGCCCGCCGCCGTGAGTTCGAGCCGGATCGGCTTGTCCGCGACTGGGTCGGTGGCGGTGAGCGCGGTGGAATCAAATTCCACCGGCAGCATTTGATCGAGCACCGTGCGGCGGTAGGCGTTCGGGGCGAACTTCTTTCCCGCCAGCATTACAAACGAGCCGCCCAATTCAGAAACGAAGAAACTCAGCGTCTCCATCTGGTTGGGCGAAAGCTTGCGCGGGTCGATGTCGCCGAAGATCACCAGATCATATTTGCCGATCTCCTCACGCTGCGACGGGAACTGGGCGAGGTAAGGGCTGTTCGTGCCACGCGCAATGGCCGCATCGGACTCGACAAGGTAGCTCTTCAACTCCACGCGCCGGTCGCGCATCAGCATGGCTTGAAGATAACGAAACTCCCAGCGCGGCGACTGGTCGGCGAGCAGGACCTTGATCTTGCTGTCCACGACCTTGATGTGCTGGCTCGCGCTGTTGTTCTCCTTCACCGTCTCGTCGTCGCGCGGCTCGATACTGGCGGTGAGTTCAAACTCACCCTGATTCTGCGGCGTGAACTGCATCGCCACGACCTGCTCGCCGTCCGCGCCAAAAAGAATTTCCTTCTCCGCCACCGTCACGGTTCCGAGTTGCAGCCGCACGCGTGCGCTCTGTCCGCCGAGTCCCTGCGAGCGCACCCGCACCGTCACGGGCACCTCATCGCGCACGAAGGCCACGTCCGGCGCGAAGACGTTGCCGACGATGATGTCGCGGGGCGAAGTGATGCCGACGCCGTAAATGTAGAGCGGCACGCCCTCCTGCCGGAGCAGCGCGGCGGCATCGCGCGGCTGCGAGCCGCTGTTGTTCGCGCCGTCGGTCACGAGCACGACGCCGGCGAGCGGCTGGCCGCGCTTGCGATTCAAAACTTCGCGCAGCGCATCGCCGAGCGGCGTGAGCGGACTGGCCGGCGCGAGTTTGTCAATCCAGGCGAAGTCCTCAATCTTGCGGGCCGCGCCGGAATTGGTGCCGACGGGCTGGGGACGCGGCAACTGGACGACGCCTTGTCCGAACGTGAACGGATCGAGATCGAAATCATGTTCGAGGCGTGGGAGCAAATTCAGCCGGGGGTTTTTCAGCGCGCCCTTCACCACATCGACGCGAGCGATTTGCGACACCTCCAGGGCGCGCGTGCGGTCGAGGTTTTGCGCCAGGCCCTTGGTCGGGTCCAAAATGTTTTTGGCCAGCGCGGCGCGTTTTTGGTCCGCCACGTCGAGGCGTGGGTCTTTGATCTGCATGCTCGACGAGTCATCGACAAGGAAGACGAGCGAGCGGCGGATGCTGCCCTCGACGGTGAGCGCGAGAATCGGGCGGAGCAAAAGGCCGAGCACCATCGCAAAGAAAACGAGGCGGAGCGCGGTGAGCAGATATTTGCGCGGGCGCGAGATGACCTGTGGCGTCGCCGCGTAACTCCACCACGTCAGGATGCCGAGCACCACGGCGGCGAGCACGATCCACGGCAGCCCCACACCGCCGCGAAACGCGAGCGAGGTTTTGCTGATGCTGAGGGCATCATCAATCGGCGTGCCGAGAAGTTTGAGGAGGAGTTCGGTCATGCCTTCGGAATGACGAATGACGAATGACGAATGGCGAATGAAGCCCCAATTCCCAACAGGGCCAGTGCGCTGTGCTTTGAGATTTCGAGTTTGGGAATTCTTTCGGATTTACTCATTCGTCATTCGTCATTTGCTTCTGCTGAACCATTGCCCCAAGAACGTCTCCGCCATCGCGATCAGCATCGCGATCAGCACAATCGGCAGCCAGAACTCCGCGCCGCTGCGGGAGTGCTGCACCTGATCCTTGAGCGAGGCGTTCGGCGTCCATTCGACGACATGGGCGGCGGTGGCCAGCAGTTTCTTCTGTTCGGCGGAAAGTTCATCAAGCGAAGACTCAGCCGGGTCCGGCTGCGCGGCGAAACGCACCGCGCCGCGTTCTTCGCCCACCGCCACGTCGTAGATGCCGCCGAGGTCGGTCTGGTCGTATTGAATCATCGGCCAGCCGTTGACCATCTCGATGCGACGCTGGTCGAGCAGCGCGTCCGTGGCGCGCGGCTTGAAGACGCGCGCCTCCTTGTCCAGCAGCTCGGAGCCGACGCGGCGCATGAACTTCTGGCCCACGCGCACATTCAAGCCCTCATCCTGCCGCTGCACCATCGCGCCGAGCGTGCGGTGGATGAGCGGCACGAAGGACGGGCGCACGGGAAAATCATTCCACGCCGTGTCCGCCGTGCTGGCGAACATCACGACACGGCCCAGTCCCCAAGTGCGCTCGATGATGGCCGGCGTGCCGTGGCTGAACTTCACCACGACTTGCGGCGCGCCGGCCTCGTCAATCACCGCGTCCTTGGGCTGCTCGCCAGGCTTCGGCTGCACTGGCGGCGTGTAAGCAACGGGGATCAAATCATGCGCGCGATAGAAGCGCACCGACGACAGCGTGCCCGCGTTCGGATCGTTCCAGATGGAAACGATGCTGTTCTCCAACTCGCGATCCTGGAGCGTGAAGAAGTCGGCGTCCTGTTCGGCGTTGCCGCGCGCCGGGCCGAAGGTCGCGGGCAGCAACTGGTATTTCTTGGCGAGTTGTTCGTTGTAGAACGTCGGATTGATTTTTCCGCCGGAGAAAATCATCAGCCCGCCGCCGCGCCGGACGTATTGCTCCAGGTTCTTCGCCACCGCGTCGGAAAAGTCCGCGACGTTCGCGAGCATGACGGCATCGAAATCATCCAGCCGCGCCGCGCTGAACTCCGGCGTGGTGATGCGGACGGCCTTGACGAAGTAATTCGGCGCCTCGCTCGACGGCACGGGAATCAGCGCGTGGCGCAGGAAAAATGTTTCGCTGTCGCGCGGCTCGGCGCCGGGGTCGCCATCGACGAGCAGCACGCGCACCTCCTTGATGGCGCGCACGGCCAGCGTGCGCTTGTCGTCCGACGGCAGACGGTCTTCAGGGATGCGCGCGGTGATGGAATGAAACCCTTCCACGCGCAGCTTGGTGAAGAGCGAGACGTTGCGGCTGCCGCCGGGCGGGAGGCGGTCGATGGTGAATTCATCGCTGGGCGGCTCATTGTCCACGCCCAGGCTCACGCGGATGTCACGCGCCTCCTCCCGGCCGAAGTTAGAAACGCGCGCCTCGAAACGGATGGGCTGCCCGACCGGCGAGAGTCCGCTGGCGTTGCGCAAATCGGTCACGGCCAAATTGCGCTCCTCGTGTTCGCTGACAAAAACAATGTGGCTGCGCACGTCGCGCTGCGAAGTCTCCAGCAGTTTTTGAATCTCCGTCATCTGCTTCCAGCCGGCGAGCTGGCCATCGGTGATGAGATAAATTTCCTTACGGATGCCGATGCGCTGCTTGAGCGTGTCGAGCGCGCGCTGGACGGCGGGCAGCAAATCCGTGGCGCGATCCGTGAGCGGCGCTTCGCGCAGCGCCTTGCGGGCGAGATTGAAATCAAACGTCGGCTCCGGGATGACGCCGTTCGCGATGTCCGAGGCGAGCAGCACCGCCGTGGCGGAACCGCTCGGCATGGCGTCGAGCGCCTGCCCGGCGGCCAGCCGCGCCTTCTCGAAGCGCGTGGCCGTGCCGTCGCTCATCCCCATGCTCGCGGAGTTGTCGAGGATGATGACCCCGGTGACCTTCGACTGGCCGAAGAGATCGGTGCCGGCGTTCTTGAACGCGGGCCGGGCCAGCGCC
>JAYVWQ010000323.1:0-3779 GCA_043785945.1 Akkermansia sp. | reverse complement strand
GTTCCGGTGTTCACGGTCGTGATTGAATCACCCGCCCCCGCGCCTGCCAACGGGAAACGCGGCACGGTGAACATCCCGCAGGAGGCGTTCATCGAGGTGTTGAAGGCTTGAAGCCGTTTAACGCCTCATCGCTCCGCCAATACTCGAGATCGAGATGGATCCGAGCAAAGCCGCGCTCCTTTGCAATTGCCAAAGCTACAGCTTGGAATTGATCGCTCTCTTTCTTCTCCAAACCAATGATCGTCTTCCAACGAGGCAGAAATTCCCCCTCAGGTTTACCCTTAAGGTGAAGCGCTACATGCTTATCGATTGGAATTTCGAGGGACTCCTCCAAGTGATCAATCGACCGCCCGTCGCACAGCCAGCGCGTGTAGAGGACATCGCGCAAAAAGATGTTTAGGAACTTTCTGGCTGCACCCCAATGTTGTGCTGGTTGCGGAAGTGCGAGTTGGAGTTCCCGGGTATTGCGATCCAGAAAAAGTGGAAATTCTTCTACGGTTAGTCGCGAGACCTCTGACAAATCTATCTTTTCGGCCAGAAAGGATCGAGCTGCCTGAATTGTTCCTGCGGGTCCCATGCCGCGCGCTGTGGATGGGCCTACTGCGACCTGTGCGATACGTCGCAGGAGATGAGTGAGAAGTTCGTCTTTCATGCTCTATTATCTGGTTTCGCTGACGCGACAGCGCGAAATAATCCTCTTTTTTCGGTGCTCCATGCCTGATTGCGAGAATTGAATCATCAGCACCCCGCGCTTGCCAACGGGGAATCTCCGAAAATAGCCCAGCCCTTCAGGGCTGGGTCAATGCGTCCGCCGAACGCAAGTCCCGGAGGGACGAAAGAATCATCCGCCTCGCTCACTCTTTTTCTTTCGTCCCTGACTGGACTTGTTCCTCACACCAACTCCAAACCCAGCGCTCAAGCGCTGGGCTATTTTCTCCAATCCAGTCCACTTGCGCGGCGAGACTCCGCTTGCAATCACCCCGGCGAACCCGAATGTTTCGCCCACACTTTTTATGCTGATTCTCAAATGGTTCGCCTCGAGCACCGTGCGCCACGCCTGGCAGGCGGCCAAGCACGTCGGGAAAATTCTCGACCACCAGCGCGACCTCCTCACCCCCGAGGCCGTGGCCTCCGTGACTTCCGCCGTGGACGGCACCTGCGCCGCCTGCCGCACCGGTAACAAAGCCGCGATCACCGCCGCGCTCGACCGGTTGGAGAAGGACGCGAACAAATGGCTGCGCCCGTACCCCCATTCCGCTTGGCGCGAGAATATCGAAGTGGCGCTCGTCTCCATCGCCGTGGCCATGTCGGTGCGGACGTTTTTTCTCCAACCCTTCAAGATTCCCACCGGTTCCATGCAGCCCACGCTCTTCGGCGTGACGCAGGAGGATTTGCGCGGGCAGGACAACGTGAAAGTCCCGAGCGGCCTCGCGGCGTTCTGTGATTACTGGTTCAACGGCGTCTCCTACTTCCATGTCGTGGCCAAGATCGACGGCGAACTGAGGTATGCGGAGCCGAGCAAGTTGGTGCTGTTCAACCTCAAGCAGAATTACACCATCAACGGTGTGCCCCAGCCGCCGGTGTGGTTTCCGCCCGATGGCAATTATGGGCGGGCCGGACTCTTTGGTCGCGCGGAGGTGCCCCAGGGAGCCATGGTGCGCGCGGGCGAGGACATCGTGAAGTTGCGCGTGGTCAGTGGCGATCATCTGTTCGTGGACCGCGTGACCTTCAACCTCCGCCGCCCCGAGCGCGGCGACATCATCGTTTTTGAGACGCATGGGATCACGCGTCTGCCCCGCGACCAGCAGGACACCTATTACATCAAGCGCCTCGTCGCCCTCGGCGGCGAGACGGTGCAGATCGGCGACGACCGGCATCTGCGGATCAACGGCCAGCGGCTTGATTCCAGCACGCCGCACTTTGAATTTCTCTATTCGTTCGACACCAACCAACCGCCGGCGGAAAGCAAATTCTCCGGCCATGTGAACGAACTGGTGGCCAACCACTACGGTCGCGGCAATCTGGCTCCGAACTTTCTCAACGGATCCAACAAATACATCATGCCGCCGCGCCACTATTTGGCGATGGGCGACAACACCGTGAACAGTTCCGACGGTCGCGCTTGGGGGGGCTTCCCGCAGGAGCGCGTCATTGGAAAATCCTTCTTTGTGTACTGGCCGATTGGCGGCACCACGTTCAACGGGGAAGAGCGGACCAGCCGTTTTGGCTGGGCGCATCGGTGATGAGACCTGAGGCTCGTTAGAGCCTGTCCGAACAACTCGGAGCGCGGAGGTCTCGTCCGCGCGCTGCGCGGGGACCGTCTTGGCAACACGCGGGCGAGACGCCCGCGCTTCGGGCCAAGCCGGAAGTCACTCGGATAGGCTCTAACTGGGACTGCGCTACTCAAGCCTGCCCGGCGGACTCGGCGATTTCTTCTTCCCCCGTCGCGAAGGCTCTGCTGGACACAAGTCGGAAGTCCTCGTTCAGCAGCGCATTTAATTCTGCCATGGCCACGGTGAGACGCCGGCGCAGTTCCACCGCCTCTTGAGCGGAGGAGGGATGGAGCGGTTCGGCCAGGGCCTTCTCGCAGCGCTTGGAGAGCGGGCGTTTGGTGTTCGTGCTGCCGGCTCGTTGCAACAGTTCGTTCATCTCGTTCACGCGCCGCCGCGCATCATGAATTTTTTCCAGAGCCTGCGCCTCGGTAATCTCACCCGCGGCCACGCGCTCCAACTGGCGGCACTCGAAGAGCCGGCAGCGCGCCGGTCGCGCCGCATAAATGGAACATCGTTCACATTGAAAAGCCGGGCAGGGCTGGAGGATGTGGTTGTGCCCTTTCTTCCGTTTCAACTTCAGTCCCAGAGCCACCAGCGCTTGTGACGAATCCCCCGGCTGGAGGCGCACGGTGTGAAACAGCACGCCGTTGCAGCACAGCCCGCAGGCCGCGCAGAGCCGGGACGCGGCGGCTGATTCGGGAGCGAGCGGCGCGGTCATCTCGCACTCCTTCAGGGCGTTTCTTTCAGCGAGTGAATGCCGGGACTTTGAAAGCGGATGCGACGATCCTTGTAGAGTTTTCCGAGCGCCTGTTTGAAGGCCTTCTTGCTCACGCCAAAGGTTTTGCGGATGGCTTCGGGTGAACTGTCGTCATCGAAAGCAAGTCGGCCGGCGTTGCGTTCCAAGGCTTGGAGAATTTGATCCGTGAGGGAGGCCACGCGCTGGTAGCCCGAGGCGTCGAGGCTCAGATCAATTTTTCCATCCGGGCTGACGGCGCGAACGAAGCCCTTCACCTTCTGGCCGGCGGTGAGCGGGGCAGCGTGGTGATTGTGAAAGAGCAATCCGCGATGCGCGTTTTCCACAATGGCGTTGTAGCCCAGCGGCGTGGGGCCGGTGATGAGGAGATTCACGGGCTGCCCGGCGCGGTAGTTGGGCGGGACGCGGTGGAGATGTCGATTCAATCGCGTCGTCGCCACGATGCGCTCGGTTTTCGCATCGAGATAGACGCAGACGATGACGCGCTGTCCGGCGCGCACCGGAGTTTCCTGCTCGCGGAAGGGCAGCAACAAATCCTTGGCCAGCCCCCAGTCGAGGAAGGCGCCGATCTGATGGTTCACATCCTTGACCCTGAGATGGGCAAACTCGCCGACCATGGCCAGCGGGATTTCCGTGGTGGCTACGAGCCGGTCCTCGGAGTCGCGATAGACGAAGACATCCATCTTGTCCTTGGGCGCGATGTCGCGCGGGATGTAGCGTCCGGGCAGAAGGATTTCGCCCAGTTCCCCGCC
>JAYVWQ010000322.1:0-12090 GCA_043785945.1 Akkermansia sp. | reverse complement strand
GATGTTTCACCGGGCCGCCGAGTTTCTCACGAGTCACGGCATCGCGATGCGCGCGTTTGTCATGGTGAAGCCTCCCTTCGTGCGCACCGAGGCGGACGGGTTGGAGTTCGCACGGCGCTCCATTGATTTCGCCTTTGAATGTGGGGCCGGGGTGGTGTCGGTCATTCCGGCACGGTTTGGGCCGGAGGCGCTGGACGAACTGGCCGCGCACGGTGACTTCGCGCCGCCGTCCCTCGCCACGCTGGAAGCTGCGCTGGACTACGGTGTGAGTCTGGGCCGGGGTCGTGTCTTTGCTGACTTGTGGGACGCGGAGAAGCTCTCGAAATGCCCGGATTGTTTCCCAGCCCGGCGGCAGCGACTGGCGAAAATCAATTTTAATCAGGCCGCTGAACCAAGCGTCTCGTGCCCTTGTGTTTGCATCCCCAGCTAGGCCGTCGTCCCGGTTGAGAGTTGATTTTGAGTTCTTGGTCTTCGTCTGACCGGTGAGCTGGGAGGAAGTTGTGCGGTCCGCCTTCATCACACGGGAATATCCATTGGCAACCAGGCATCTTACTTCTAAATTCCGCGCTCAAATCGCAATTGATGAGACAGTTTTATACCATCGCCACGAACACGTTCATGGAGTTGATTCGGCAGCCGGTCTTCCTGCTGCTCACCACCGCGTCGGCGGCGTTTTGTGTTTTTCTCGCCAGCATTCCCTACTTTGGTTTTGGCGACGACCCGCTGCTGGTCAAACAATCCGTGCTCGCCATCATGCTCCTAACCGGACTGTTTGGCGCGGTCCTGAGCGCGAGCAGCACGCTCGCGCGTGAAATTCGCGCAGGCACCGCTCTCTCCGTGCTCTCCAAACCCGTCGGACGCGCCCAATTTCTGCTCGCGAAATACACCGGACTGGCGGCGGCACTGGCGGTGCTCAACTACATCAACATGATTGCCGCGCTCATGGCCAGTCGCATGGCTTTCGACGCCTACGGGTCCACCGACCTGCGGGCGCTGGCCATCTTTGCCGGTGCGCTCCTCGTGGCCTACGCCCTCGGCGGTTTCACCAACTACTTTCTGCGGCGCAACTTCGTCTCCGATGCGCTCATCGCCCTCGTGCTGATGATCACGGTGGCGTTTCTCTTCATCAACGCGCTGCCCAAGAACAACCCGAACATCGCGGCCGGCGGTAGCGTGGACTGGCGCATGGTGCCGGCGTCGGTGTTGATTATGTTCGCGCTCTGGATTCTGGCCGGGCTGGCGCTGGCCTGCTCGACGCGCCTGGAAATGATTTCCACGCTCGCCATCTGCTCCGCCTTTTTCCTGCTCGGCCTGATGTCGGACTACGTCTTCGGCACGCGGGCGCGCGACGGGGTCTGGTGGGCGCACATCCCCTACGCCGCGCTGCCGAACTGGCAGCTCTTTTGGGGCGGGGACGCGCTGGTGGAAACCAAGACCGTGGCCTGGGGACGCTACGTCGGCTCGTCGCTCGGCTACACCATCTGCTACGTCGGGGCCGCGCTGTCCGTGGCGGTGTGTTTGTTCGAGGATCGGGAACTGGGCTGAACGTGATGCACTCGCAGGAAACATTTTTTAACGCCAAGGCGCTACCCATGACTCTGGTAGGGCGTTGCTGCTGCAACGCCCAAACTTCAACCGAAACGAGCGTAGCCATGTTTCGGCTCCACGATGCGGCCTGCGTGTTGGTCTCGCCGTCCGGGAGATCAGGGCATCGCGGCAGCGATGCCCTACCAGGTTCAAGGGCACCAATCGCGACCCTTGGCCGCTCGCGGAATCTCTCCCTAAACGTGCTGCCAGTTTGCAACTGGCAGTCGGGGGCGCGCTGGGACTGCCGGTTACAAACCGGCAGCACGTTGGCGCGGTGTCCCGTCGTTAAGCCTGTGCCCGTTCAAACAATTCTCTGATGGAACAGAACAGAACAAAACTGACGGTGCTGAACCTGGGCGCGCTGCTCCTGGCGGGGGCGATTGGTTTCGGCGTGGCCCGTTCGGCGGAGGCGCTCTCCGGGCAGATCGCGGTCTGCTTCCTGGCGGTGGGATTTTTCGTCACGCTGGTCAGCTATTTTCAAATGCGCCTCGTGGAGCGCGAGCGATTGGAACAGTTGGAATACGATGAACTGACCAAGTCGCCCTCCGCTTCCGCGCTCTTCAACAAGGACGAAACGGCCGCGCTTCCGGCGCGGCACGCGCGTGCCCAGTTCGAGAAATTTTTCATCCCCGGCTTCACCACCTTGCTCATGCTGGGCGAGGGCGTGGCGGTGTTTTTCCTCTGGCGCTGGCTGGGCAATCTGCTGCCCGTGCCCATGCACCGGCCCTTGTTGGCGCTGGTCATCTTCTCCCTGTTCTTCCTCGTGCTGTTCATCCTCGGACGTTTCTCCGTCTCGCTGGCGCGCATGGAGAAGCAGCGCTTCCTCCAGCCCGTCGCCGCCTTCGTGCTGGCGTCGGCGTATCTGTGCGCGGTGGCGGCGCTGGCTACCGGCCTGGCTTACTTCGGGGTGGAACACGTTGACCGCTACATCGCGCGCGCGCTGGTTATCCTGCTCGGGGTGGTCGCGTTTGAAACGCTGCTCACACTGCTCCTCGAAATCTACCGTCCGCGCGTGGCGGGACGGGAAACGCGGCTGCTCTACGCGAGTCGCGTCATTGGCGTGCTGTCGCAGCCCGAAAGCCTGTTCACCACGGCGGCGCACGCGCTCGACTACCAGTTCGGTTTCAAAGTTTCCGAGACGTGGTTCTATCAGTTTCTGCGCCGGGCCTTTGTTTGGATTCTCGCCGCGCAACTCGGCATCCTGCTGCTCTCCACCAGCTTCATCGTCATCGACACGGGCGAGCAGGCGTTGCTCGAACGTTTCGGCCGGCCCGTGGATGGGCGCGGCGTGCTGAACCCCGGCCTGCATTTCAAATGGCCCTGGCCCGTGGACATGGTTCACCGCTACCGCACCGAGCAGATTCAACACTTCACCATCGGCGTCGTGCCGGACCCGGAGCGCGAGAAGGAAAAAACCGTGGTGTGGACGGTCAGTCACTACAAGGAGGAGTACAACCTGCTCGTGGCCACGCGCGACACGACCACGAACAATCCGGCGGACCCGAACGCCGCGAAGAAAAGTCCGCCCGTCAACCTGCTCACCGGCAGCATTCCGGTGCAGTTCCAGATTACCAACCTCAGCGCGTGGGCCTACCACAACAGCGAGCCGGGACCGTTGCTCGAAAGGCTCGCGACCCGCGAGGTGGTGCGATTCCTCGTCAGTGCGGACATGATGGAAATCATGTCCAGCGCCCGCAGCGCCGCCGCCAACACGCTGCGGGAGCGGATTCAAGCCGTGGCCGACGAGCGTCGCCTGGGCGCGCGCATCGTCTTCGTGGGCTTGCAGGACATTCATCCGCCCGTGGCCGTGGCCGAGAAGTATGAGGAAGTGGTCGGCGCGCGGCAGTCCGCCGAGGGCCGGGTGAACGTCGCCAAAGCCTACGCCACGCAGACGAACAACCTCGCCGGCGCGCTGGCCCGCCGCACCATTTTCAACGCCGAGGCCGAGGCCGCGCGCACGAAGTCCATCGCGCTGGCCCGGGCCGCGTCCTTCACGAATCAGATTCCCGCGTATCGCGCCGCGCCCTCGATTTATCAGGAGCGCGCCTACCTGCAGACCCTGGCCCGCAACGGCGGCAACACGCGCAAGTACGTCATCGCCGCGACCAACACCGAGGACGTGATCCTCTTCAACCTCGAGGAGAAATATCGGGCTGATCTGCTGGATGTGCAGATACCGGCCCCGAAGAAATAGCCATGAACTGTCTTTCCCAAACTGCTGGTTCGGAACGCCGATTTCAAAATCAGCCTGTCGGTGTTGCCTTGAATCCCGTTGGGATTAAAAACTCGCACTCCACGCCCCGGCGTCCGTCGCTATACGGTTCTTTCGGAATCACTTTCCCATTCGCATGAAAAACAATCCCCTCAACATGGCTGTCGGCGCGCTGCTGATTCTCATCTTCGCCCTGCTGCTCTTTCTCTTTCAGGTGCGCACCTCCGATGTCGCAGTCGTCACCACCTTCGGCAAGCCCACGCGCGAGATCACCGAGCCGGGCCTTTACGCCAAGTGGCCCTGGCCCATCCAGAAAATCCAGAAGCTCGACAAGCGCATCCAGAACTTCGAGACCAAGTTCGAGGAGACGCTCACGCCGGATGGCTACAATCTGCTGGTCATGGTTTACGCCGGCTGGCGCATCAGCGAACCGGCCGCGTTCTTCCCCAAGTTTGCCGGCGGCTCCGTGACCGAGGCCGAGCGCGCGCTGGAGGGCATCATCCGCGACGCCAAGAATTCCGTGGTGGGCCAGCATCCCTTCGGGCATTTCATTTCGGTCAACGAGAAGGAGCTGAAGTTTGCCGAGATCGAGGCCGAGATTCTGACCCGCGTGCAGGGCCGTCTGCGCACCAACAACTACGGCATGGAAGTTGAATTCCTCGGCATCAAAAAACTTGGCCTGCCGGAAAGCGTGACCAAGGAAGTCTTCAGCCGCATGGGAGCCGAGCGCCAGGTGCTGGTCTCGAAGATTGAATCCGAGGGCAACGCCCGCGCCTCGAACATCCGCGCCGAGGCCGACCGCAACGCCGCCAAGCTGGTCAGTGACGCCGAGGCCGAGGCGGTGCGCATTCGTGGCGACGCCGAATCGCAGGCCGCGCAGTCCTTGCAGACCATGAACCAGGAGCCGGAGCTGGCCAACTTCCTCCTCCGCCTCGCCGGGCTGGAAATGTTTTTGCGCGAGCGCACCACGCTCATTCTCGACCAGAACACGTCGCCGCTCGATTTGTTGAATCGTCCGGCGCAAATCACCACCCCGCGACGCGGCCCCACGGGAGCGGGAACACAATGAAGAATTTTCGAGAAGGTGAAGTGAATCGGATGGGCGCGGGCAGCGCGAGACGCGGCGCTCCTTCTCCCTCTCCCCTCAACGGGGAGAGGGCCGGGGTGAGGGGTGGGGACGTCACCGCGTTTGGCCAATGCGAGCGCCGTGGGTGGCACCACCCCTCACCCTCATTCCCTCTCCCCGTTGAGGGGAGAGGGAGGTTCGCGTCGGGCCTTCATGCGATTGCGGCCACGGTTCAGCCAACAGGACAATTTCCATGAGCGAGCACGAACCTCATCCTCACGACCGTGACCACGATCATGGTCACACGCATGACGCACCCGCGCCGCTGATGCCGGAGGACGCGGGATCGCAGGCGTTGTCGGATGCGTTGCGCAGCAGCTTCCTCATCGTCCGCTTCATCATGATCGGACTGATCGTGCTGTTCTTTGCCTCGGGATTCTTCACCGTCGGGCCGCAGGAGCGCGCGGTGATACTGCGCTTCGGCAAGCCGGTGGGCGAAGGCCAGGCCGCGCTTCTCGGGCCGGGCGCGCACTGGTCCTGGCCCGCGCCCATCGACGAGGTGGTGAAGATTCCCTTCAGCCAGGTGCAGAGCGTTCAGTCCAGCGCGGGCTGGTACGCCGTCACGCCCGAGCAGGAGGCGCTGAAGAACATTCCCGAAGCCGGCCCCACCCTCGACCCGATGCGCGACGGCTATCTGCTCACTGGCGACGCCAACATCATTCACGTCCGCGCCACGCTGCGCTACCGCATCACCGATCCGCTGCGCTACATCTTTGCCTTCCGCGACACGCCCGTCTTCGTGACCGACGCGCTGGACAACGCCCTCTTCTTCGCCGCCGCACAGTTCAACGTGGATGACGCGCTGACCCGGAACATCACGGCCTTCAGCGAGAAGGTCGCCAAGCGCATCAACGATCTTTCCGTGCAGGAACAGCTCGGCATCGTGGCCGACCAGGTGACGCTCACGCCGATTGCGCCCCGGCAGCTCACGGAGAAATTCCGCGCCGCCCTTGAAGCCTCGGTGCGCAGCGAGCGCGTGATGAACGAGGCCCTGAGCTATCAGAACGAGGCCATGAGCCGCGCGGGCGGCGAGTCGGCGGTGCGTCGCGGACTGGCCGAGAGCGACCGCACCCGGCTGGTCGAGGCGGTGGCGGCGGAGGCCAAGCGCTTCTCGGACGTGCTGCCCAAGTATCGCGAGAACCCGGCCCTGTTCACCCGCTTCTGGCAGGCTGAAACTGTCCAGCGCGTCTTCACCAATGCGCAGGAAAGAATCTACGTCGCCGGCCGCGCCGACGGCCGCCCGCGCACCCTGCGCCTCGACCTGAGCCGCGAACCGATGAAGCCGAAGCCCGCGCCGGAAACGCCGAAGGGGGATGGGCATTAACGAAATCCTATGGAACTCGTCCGGATAATTCTTGGTGTGAGCGGGGTGTTGATACTCGCATTCGCATGGCCGGCATGGCGACGGCAGCGTCAGCAACTATTCCAAGAAGCACGACGGTGGGAGCATCAGCATACATCGCAACAGTGGCCGTGCTCAGGCACCAATGTCAGTGACCTTGCACGGCGCATTGAAGGAGTCCGGCACGATTATCTTGCTCAGGTTCATGCACGAGAATTCAGCGGAAATTTCCACGCGAGCTTGTTGGCGACAGCGCGGCAGGCGATCTCCCGCCTGTCATTCTTTGCTCGCCGACATACCGATGGTAAACTCAACCAGAAGCTCGCGCCGGAAACGCCGAAGAAAGATAAGCATTAAATTTCAGGACAGGAGATCATCAAATATGAAATCAAAAAGAGTAATTACGGTCGTGGTTTTCTCAGCGCTAGCATTAGTCCTTGGCTATTGGATTGGTTACCAGCGTGGAAATAGTGCGCGCCTCGCTAGAAATAGCGTGCTCAGTTCATTGCGGCAGGTCGGTCTGGGGTTTCGCAGCGGTCACAATGACATCGGACGTTTTCAGGTAGCCGGTGATGTGAACGTCGCCAAGACAAACGTGCCAGGGAAATGACAGCGATTCACAGAATCGGGGTGGGTAGCACAGGCTACCAGCCTGTGCCGTCCGGCCACTGGCCGGACGGAACGGCGGGACGTGTAATTTGGAAATGGACGCTCACAAATTTTTCCGACGCTCTCCCCATTCCGCGCGGCAGGTTGCCGCGCGGCACAGGCGGGTCGCCTGTGCCACCCATTCCGAATCCCAACGGGATTCCATCACTCAGCCCAGGGTTGCGCGCCGGGCGCTACCCTGGGTCAGCGTCCCCGCCGCGACCCAACCCTGAAAGGGTTGCATCCCATCCGCGCCGCGCCTTCGCCCCACGCTTCAACCCCTTCAGGGTTGATGATTCATCTTCCCACCCACCCAGGGTAGCTCCTGCGTCGCAACCCTGGGCTGAGAGCTGTAATCCCGTTGGGATTGAAACGCGGGCCGTGCGTTGTGTGGCTCATTCGATGCCTGTTTTTCGTACGCCGCGTTCCCCCTCACCCCGGCCCTCTCCCCAGTGGAGAGGGGGAAGTGCATTACGTCGTTCGCCCGGTCGGGGCGCGTTCGGCGGTCGGCAGCGCCAGGATATAGCCCAACGCTGGATAACGATGCTCCCTCTCCCCAAGGGAGAGGGCCGGGGTGAGGGGGAACGCGGCGCAACTCTCAGTTTGATCCCCGCACCATCCCAAGCGGAACGCCACCATCCCTCAGCGATTGGATCGCCCGCATTGGAGTTTGCTGCTGGGAGCTTGAAAGTTATTTGGAATTTCTTTATTGACCGGCTCTCCGCCGAGACGCCCCCACACACATCATGAACATTTCATCCCAGTTGAGCCGGAGCGAAGAGTCGCACGAGCACGGTGAGCACGAGCATCATCACCATGACCACGACCACGAGGGCTGCGCCAGTTGCGGGCACGACCATTCGCACACGCCGGTGCGGCTGAACCGCACGGTTATCGGGCTGGTCTTCATCGTGAACTCGTTTCTCGTGGAATGGATTCTCGACCGCAGCAGCACCGTGGCGGATGTGAGCGCGATGATCGGCGCGGCCATCCTCGGCTTCCCCATCCTCATCACGGCCTGCAAGGATTTGCGGCGCGGCGTCCTGAGCACGACGGAGCTGGTTGCGCTCGCGGTCATCGCGTCCTTCGCCTCGGGGCATTATCAGGAGGCGGGCGTGGTCGCGTTCTTCATGCTCATCGGGGAAATCATCGAGACGCGCACGGCGGAAGGCGCGCGCGCGTCCATCGAGTCGCTGATCAAACTCACGCCCACCAAGGCGCGGCGCCTGCGCGGTCGCACCGAGGAAGAGATCGCGGTGCGGGAACTCGCGGTCGGCGACATCATCCGTGTGCGTCCCGGCGACAACGTGGCGGCGGACGGTCTGATCGTGACGGGGCAGGGGAGTTTCAATCAGGCGAACATCACCGGCGAATCATTGCCGGTGGACAAAAAACCGGGCGACGAAGTTTTCGCCGGCACGCAGAACCTCACGGGAGTTTTGGAAATCAAAGTGAGCCGGGCCGGCCAGGACACGACGCTGGGCCGGGTGCGCGATCTCATTCTCGCCGCTGAAAAAACCAAGCTGCCCATCATGCGCATCGTGGATCAATACATGGTCTTCTACACGCCGCTCGTGCTGGTCATCGGCGCGCTGGTCTGGGCCTTCACGCAGGACTTGAGCCGCGTGATTGCGGTCTTCATCGTGGCCTGTCCGTGCGCCTTTGTGCTGGCCACGCCGACGGCAATGGTCGCCGCGCTCTCGGCGGCGGCGCGTCTCGGCATCTTGATCAAGAACGTCGCGGACCTCGAACTGGCCGCGAAGATCAACGCCTTCGTCTTCGACAAAACCGGCACGCTCACCACGGGCAAGCTGGCGGTGAGCCGTCTCGCGCCGCAGGGCGAAGTGACGCCGGCGGAGTTGCTGCACCTCGCGGCCTCGGCGGAAAAATACAGCAACCATCCCACGGCCAAGGCCCTCGCGCAGTTGGCCGAAGAGGCGGGCGTGACGCTGGCCGAGCCAAAAGATTTCGCGGAGACGGCCGGGCTGGGCATCAAGGCGAGCGTCGAGGGCGCGACGATTTTGATCGGGCGCGCGCAGTGGTTGAAGGACAACGGCGTGGGCGAAAATTTCGAGAGCGCCGTGGACGTGGACGCGCAGCAGGGCTTCAGCCTGCTGTTCATCGCGCGCGGCGGGAAGTTCATCGGCTGGGTGGGCTTGCAGGACCAGACGCGCGCCGAAGCCCGCGAGTCGCTGGCGGAGTTGAAGCACAACGGCGTGCGCCGCATCGCGATGGTCAGCGGCGACCGCACGCCCGTAGCGAAGCGCGTCGGCGCGGAGATTGGCTGCGAAGAAGTGGTCGGCGACTGCCTGCCGCAGAACAAAGTGGAGTTCGTGCGCGCGCTCAAGGCCAAGGGCTACCGCGTGGCCGTGGTCGGCGACGGCGTGAACGACGCGCCCGCGCTGGCGGCGGGTGACCTCGGCATCGCCATGGGCGCCGCTGGCAGCGAAGTGGCCATCCACAGCGCGACCATTGCGCTGATGAACAACGACCTGCGCCGGCTGCCCTTCCTCGTGAAGCTCTCGCGCCAGACGCGAAATGTCATCAATCAGAACTTTCTTCTCGGCATCCTCTTTGTGATCGGCGGACTGACCCTGGCGGCGTTGAAATACATCAACCCGATTGTTGCGGCCATGATGCACGTGGCCGGCTCGCTCATCGTGGTCTTCAACAGCTTCCGCCTCGTGCGCACGGGCGAGGAACTGGAGCCGCATGTGGCCGTGAAGCCGCCGGAGCCGCACGAACACAAGCATGATGCGGGTGGCGCGCAACCGATTGGGTTTAAGGCGAGGACGGTGTGAAGGACGCTGGTTCCAAATCGAGTGGCGGGTTCTGGCTAAGGCTCGACGGGCAGCACGATATGGCGGAGTTGCCAGCGCAGGCCGGTGCGTTCGAGGATCAGTTCGGTGACTTCGCCTCGCTGGCCAGACAAATAAACAACGTATTGGCTGGCGGAACGGTATTCCCGCATGGCGTCGCGGAAGGCGCGATCCAACTCGGCCGTGTTTGGAGGCGCGGGAGATTTTTCCGGCGATCCGCCGCGAATCTTTGCCTCTCCCGTAACCAATCCCGCGAGTCCCGACGGCGTGGCGTATTGCTTGACGGCATACTTCACGATGCCCGCCGCAATCGCCGCTGCGACCGGGTTGACCTTTTGCTCAGGATTGTCCTGCGCCATCTTGTTCGTCACCACGAATGTGACCTGCTGGTTCAGGCTCGCCTGGAAAGCGGGGAAATCGATCTCGCGGGCCAGCGCGTTTGTGTCCGCCGTGCGCAAGGCCAGATGCAGGCGTTTCACCGCGCGATGCGGCGCAAAATAGAATGCCGCGGTCAAGGAAGTCGTGATGGTCAAAAGCAAAATCGCGCCAGCCAAAAGCCACTTGATTTGTTTGGTCATGTCGGCTCAGACGAAAGTTGATCCCGTTATGTTTCGCAAGCCCGACTTTCTCCGAACTTCGACGATTAAAACGCGTGAGCATGCCTCTTTCATTAGCCCCGAGTCTTCCGCCCGGTGCTCGCGTCGGACGCCGAGGGCCGAGCCGTGGCCACGGCTTCCCCGTCGGGCGGCAAACCGTTGAAACGGTTCGCTAAAACTTCGCGGCCATTTACCACCGGGCTAAAGCCACCGCCAATGGAGCTACCTCGAAGCCTGTCTCCAAATCTCCATGAACTCCGCCGGCGTGACCACGGAACAACCTTTGCGCTGGGCGGCGGGGTAGTGGCGAATGTTGCCCGTGATCAGGTGGTCCGCCGGGGCCGCGAATGTAACCGCAAGAAAGGGTTCGTCGTCCGCGTCCGGCAAGTTCCACTTTTCCGCTCCCGGGCGGACGCTGGTTCCGTCGGATTCGAGCTTCACGAGGACTTCCTTCACGCGCTCGGAGTTTAGTTTGAGGCGCGGGCGGGCCAGGACTTCGCGGTATTCGGCGAGGATGCGTTCGTCATGGCAAACCTGCACCGCGCCGGACAAGGCCAGGGTGAGAATCTGGCCGGGATTTCCCTCGGAGTGGAGCAGGCCCGACACGACGACATTGGTGTCGTGCACGACTTTCATCGGGCGCGGCGCGCGGTGGCGATTTCAGCGTCGATGTCGTCCATCGTCAGTTTGTCCGTGCCATTTTCTGCGGCCGTTTTTTGCAGCGCGGCCTGGGCCTGCAAGGCGCGCAGGCTGCGCAGCGTGGCCAGCGTCGGCTCCAGAGACTGGGCATTGACGGACAAGAGCACCGCCACCGGCTGGCCGGACGCCGTGACCACGACCTGGTTTTTCCGGGCTGACGTGCGCCATTGTTTCGCCGGCTTCTTCTTCAGATCGCTGACGGAGATTGTGCTCATGGCCGAAGGTTAGCCGGGGAGGGCGGTGAGAACAAGTTTGGGATTGCCCACCTCGTCTGCAACGGAATTACCTTCGCCATCCGGGAATAAAATTCTTCCGCCCGGCATCTGACAAATGCCCGGCTTGCAACGAAAACCCGTAGCAGTAAAACTTTGCCCGATGACAAACTGATTTATGCCCGCACTTGTTGAACCCAATCCGCCCGCCGCCACTCGCAATCCGCCGTCGCCGGAGACCGTCATCGCCGTGCGCGGGTTGACGAAGGTCTTCAAGGACTTTTGGGGCCGGCCCAAGGCGCGCGCGGTGGATGGCGTGGACTTCGAGGTGCGGCGCGGCGAGGTGTTCGGACTGCTCGGGCCGAACGGCTCGGGCAAGTCCACGACGATCAAGATGTTGCTCGGGCTGCTGCATCCGACGAAGGGCGTGATCGAGGTGTTTGGGCAATCGCCGCGCGACGTGAAGACGAAGGCGCGCATCGGCTATCTGCCGGAGGAATCGTATTTGTATCGCTACCTCGACTCGCGCGAGACGCTGGATTTCTTTGGGAACCTCTTCGCGCTGCCGCCGGGGGAGCGGAAGAACCGTTCCGAGCAGTTGCTCGACATGGTGGGCCTGACCGGCGCACGCACGCGGGCGGTGGGCGAATTCTCGAAGGGCATGCAGCGCCGCATCGGCCTGGCGCAGGCGCTCATTAATGATCCCGACCTGGTGATTCTCGACGAGCCGACGGCGGGGCTGGACCCGATTGGCTGTCGCGAGGTGAAGGATTTGATCGTGGCCCTGGCGCGGCGCGGTAAGACGGTGATTCTCAGCAGTCACTTGCTCTCGGATGTCGAGGACGTGTG
>JAYVWQ010000321.1:0-6406 GCA_043785945.1 Akkermansia sp. | reverse complement strand
TCCAGCACGGGGAGCACCCGGATGTTGTGCTCGTCCATCACGCCCAGCGCCACGGCCACGGTGGCGGTGAGAGGCACGCTCACGACTTGCGCGGCCATCACATCGCGCACCTTGGGCGAGACATCGGAGACAAACTTGGGCGCCGGCACGCCGAAGGTTTCGAGCACGAAGTCGATGCGCTCGTTGGTGTCGCCGCAGCGCGCGGCCACAGCTTCGCGCAGGCCGGCGCGGCGCTTGAATTCCGCGTAGCCGATGGCGGAGCAAATCGCGTCCGTGTCGGGATTTCGATGTCCGATGACCAATACTTCGTTCATGGGCGCGCGACCGTAGAACCGCGCTGGCGACGCGGCAAGAAAAGTTCTGGTGTCGGGGAAATTAACATCACTCAACAGCAAACTTGACGTGATTGCTGCCGTAGCTCCACTCGCCACGGTAAGTGCCCCATTCATCCCGCGTCATGATGCAACCGCTCTCCGTGTGTACATCGGCGTCATGGAGCAACGCGAACTGCACATCATAGCTGCGACCATCTTCGGAGCGACGGCAGCGCAAAATATCGACACGCTGCAACTGACGATCCCGCCCCAGCACAAACATGGTGTGCGGCAACCGTTGTGATAATTGCGCCGCGACCTGGCTCCTGATCTTGAGCGTCGTGTACCATCGCGGCCCAAAGATGGCAGCAACGACGACTAACGCTATCAGCCCAATGACAATTTTACATTTGGTTTTCATAAAGCGCGGGACGTGGCCTGCGACTCAAGTTCAGCGGTCCGGTCTGCGAGGGCCGACTTCGCAGAGGCGCAGGGTCAGGGCGGGTTTGCATACTACTTCAAGATACCGGTCAACATGAGCAGGCCAAAACACAACGCGCAGAACCACCCGAACCAAAACACCACGTTCAAGAGTTGACTCGACGGCATAACTCGCCATCGGAAATGCCCATCAGAAAAGATGGCCGCAAGCCCCATGCCCGGAATGAGCAGAATGGCAAATCCTTCAGTGTTCATAACGCGTTTTGCCGCTCAACCAAGTCATGAGCCACAACAAGTCGGCGCAGATGAATAAGGAGTGTGGCAGGCGACGTTGGTTTCAGCTCCCGGTTCACGGGCGCGAGCAGAGCAGCGGGGGGCTTTTTCGGCAATCAGAAACCCCGCCCCGGCGGGGCGCGAGATGGTTTGGCTCCAACCTCGACCCGGTTGGGCGGCGGAGCGGTGCCGGTTTTCCCACTATTCACCCTCTCCAGGCCGACCGGAATACGGGAGAAGGCGGGGTTATTTCCCACTCCCCGGAATGAACCGGCTGGAGTCGCAAGCCCGCCCGCCCTTACTCCTGCAACCAAGCCATGGCGCTTTCCAAGGTGTAGAACACTTCGTATTGCACCGGGCCGGCCTCGGCGAAAATCATGAAGACCCGGGCCGTGCTGTAATGCGCGGGCGAGGCCACGACCACCGCCCGGCGGGAGCGGCGGGCCGGGCCGGGCCGGGCGAGCTGCACGTCCGCCAGCCCCCGCAGCTCGCTCACGTTGAGCACATTGATCATCTGGCGCACATCAATGATCCCGGAAAAGTCATCGCTGTATTCCGGGTCGGCCAGCATTCCACGCATGGCTTGGGACACTTCCTCAATGCTGATGGTTCCCGTGATTCTGATTTCTATCCAACGAGTCTCACGATCAATGTTGTAGGTGAATGGCATGGCTGTGACCGCGATTTGAGACAAATTCAGTGAAACTGTCGAGCCGCCGGTTGGAGAAAGATTTCAAGCTCCCTCCGCGCTCACGCTCCCGAACCCACCGCGCGGCGCAGGTCGGCCAAACCTTGGTCACGCAGCTTCGCCTGCAACCCGCGCACGACCTGTCGCACCAGCGCCGGGCCTTCATAAACCAGCCCGCTGTAAATCTGCACCAGCGACGCGCCCGCGCAGATTTTCTCCCAGGCATCGTCGGCGCTGCCGATGCCGCCCACGCCGATGATGGGCAGCGCGCCCTGCGTCTGGCGATAAATGTGGCGGATGACCTCGGTGCTGCGGGCGCGCAAGGGACGGCCGCTCAATCCACCTGTCTCGGCATAGGCGCGGCGCAGCGCCTCGTCGCTGGATGCGGGTCGCGTGATGGTGGTGTTGGTGGCCACCAGCCCGGCGAGGCGGCGCTGCGTGGCGAGTTCGATGATTTCATCCAACGCCTCGAAGGAAAGGTCAGGAGCGACTTTGACGAGGATGGGTTTGGCGGATGCCCCCGTGTTCACCTCCTGCAAAGCCGCGAGAATTTCATCGAGCGCCGCCTTGTCCTGAAGCTGGCGCAGGTTCGGCGTGTTGGGCGAACTGACGTTGACGACAAAAAAATCCGCGAGCGGCGCGAGCAGCCGGAACGAACACGCGTAATCCCCGGCGGCCATTTCGTTGGGCGTGATTTTAGATTTGCCGAGATTGATGCCGACGGGATGCCGGGGCCAGTAACCCGAGTCGTGCCAGTCCCGGAGTTTCGCCGCGAGCGCTTCCGCGCCGGGATTATTGAAGCCCATGCGGTTGATGAGCGCGGCGTCAGGAATCGCGCGGAACATGCGCGGGGCCGGATTGCCCGGCTGGGCGTGCCAGGTCACGCCGCCGAGTTCAGCAAAGCCGAACCCCAGCGCAGCCCACGCGGGCACGGCCGCGGCGTGCTTGTCCATGCCGGCGGCCAGCCCGACGGGATTGGGAAATTTCAGGCCGAACAGTTCCACCGGCAGCGCCGGGGCGGAGTAGAGAGACGAGAGCGCCGCACACAGGAACGGCGAACGGCTCACGCGGGCCAGCGCCGCGAGCGTGCGATTATGAATGGACTCGGAATCCTGCGTGAACAGCGCGGGACGAATCAGACGGCGATAACACCAACTCATGGCCGGGCAGTGTTGGTGCGGGGCGCGGGCGAATCCAGAAAATCCCGGCCCGGCGACCCACCGGAGCATAACGGGCCTTAACTACCGTGAAGGGCCGCGCGTTCTGCGGCGCGGGTCTGGCCCGAAGCACCCCGAATGGGCGGCCTGCGCGGCTGTTTCGGACAAAAACCTTTTCTCCGCGCCGGGGCATGATTGAATCCGCCGCTCCATGAAACTTCTGGTCATTGGTTCGGGCGGACGCGAGCACGCGCTGGTGTGGAAACTGGCGCAGTCGCCACACGTCACGCAGATGTGGTGCGCGCCGGGCAACGCGGGCCTCGCACAGGAGCGGTTGGCTAAGAACGGCGCGCTCGTCGAGTGCATGAACATCGGCGCGGAGGATTTTCCCCGGCTGCTGGCCTTCGCGCAGGAAAAGAAAATTGATCTCACCGTGGTCGGACCGGACAACCCGCTGGCGCTCGGCCTCGTGGATTTATTTCAGCAGAACGGACTGCGCATCTGGGGCTGCAATCAGCAGGCCGCGCAGTTCGAGTCGTCCAAGGCGTTCGCGCAGGACTTCATGGAGCGGCATGGCATTCCCACGGCGCGGGCGGGAACTTTTTCCGCAGCGGAACCAGCCCGAAAGTTCGCCGACGAATTGGGCGGGCGCTGCGTGGTGAAAGCCGACGGACTGGCCCTCGGAAAAGGTGTGCTCATCTGCCGCGACCTCGGCGAGGCAAACCGGGCCATTGATGAAATCCTCGTTAGCAAAACCTTCGGCGCAGCCGGCGCGCGCATCGTCATCCAGGAATTCCTCGAAGGCATCGAGGTCTCGCTGCACGCTCTCTGCGACGGAAAAGTCGCGAAGCTGTTTCCCACCTCGCAGGATCACAAGCGCGCGCTCGACGGCGACGAGGGACTGAACACCGGCGGCATGGGCACCTACTCCCCGACCCCGTTCCTGAGCGACGCGGAGTTGGCGGAAATGGGCCGCGCCATTCTAGATCCGTGGCTGCGCGGCTGCACGGCGGAAGGCATCGACTTTCGCGGTCTGCTTTATCCGGGCGTGATGTTGACCAAAGATGGGCCGAAGATTCTGGAGTTCAACGCGCGCTTCGGCGACCCGGAGACGCAGGTTTATCTGCCGCGTCTGGAAAACGATCTCGTCGAACTGCTCGACGCGAGCGTGAGCGGCACCCTGGCCGCGCATGAGTTGAGATGGAAAAGCGGCGCAGCGGTCTGCGTGGTCATGGCCTCGGGCGGATATCCGGGGAATTACGCGAAAGGCCAAGTCATCACCGGCCTCGACGCGGCCAACGCGCGGCCGGACACCAAAGTATTTCACGCCGGCACAGCGCTGAAGGACGGACAAATCGTCACGAACGGCGGGCGCGTGCTCGGCGTGACCGCGTGGGCGAAGGATTTGCGTGCAGCCCAGTCAGCAGCTTACGCGGCGGTGGAGAAAATCCATTTTGAAGGCGCCCACTTCCGCCGCGACATCGCGGCCAAGGCTTTGTGAAACAGATCCGTTCTGTCCTCGCGGAGCGAGGTGATGATGGCAGGCGTGGACTTGAGTCCACGGATCAGAATGCAGAAGGAAATTCGTCGCGGAGCGACGATTGAAGAGAGCCGTTGATGACGTGCGGATTCAGGCGTCGCTCCGCGACGCGCAGCCTTTGGAATCCGTGGACCGTGGAATAAATCCCACGGCTACCTTCGCAGGGTCGCTTCGCGACCACTGGCCGGGCGAAACCTTTCGTTCACTCTCGCTTTACTGGCTTCGTCATCACTGACTCATCGAAATAGACGGCCGCGCGCCCTCCGCCGGAGCGCCTCACAACTAAACCAGCCTGTTCCCGGAGAGCCTGCTCGACAAGACCGATAGCCTCTGAGCGCGTCATGCCTCGGTCGTTGTCGATGCTGATTTGTGCCGGGTGATCGACCGCTTTCGGATGGACGTCCAATTCCAAGCCGGCTAACTCCGCATAAAAGGGCAGGATCATCTTTAGTGCGTCCGCGAAGATGAACCGAATGCTGCCAGCCGGGACCTCAGCCTTCGGCTGCACTATTGCGCTCATAGTCCTGGCTGCTTCTTGACCGCGCTGGGCCTCTCGTTGCACTGCCTCGGCAACCTGCCGCCGGAGCACACCCACCTCCCCGCGCAACCGCAGCAACTCGGTTTGGTCTTTGCGCAAGCGTGCAAATTCATCCGCATCGGTCTGAAGCTTGGCCAACCGTTGATTCTCGACGCGAAGTTCTTCCATGCCGGCAAGTTGATTGGTTTGCGCACGCAGCGCCGCATGCTCTGCCCGCATCGTCCCGTTCGCTCGGTGTTGCACCACCAGCGACGTGCCAACCGACACCGCGACGAGGGCAGCAGCTATCAAAGTCTTTTGCAGTGTGGTCATGGCGATGGCTTTGATGGCGGTGGCAGTGGCGGTAACGAAGGTTGTTCCAGCGAATGTGGCGGCGGTGGAAATGGTGACGGCCAATCCGATGGGCGCGGCTTGGACAGCGTTGGCAGAGATGACGACGACGAGTCCGCTTGCGCCGACGGTCACGCCGCGTTGGGCGAAGTATTCGCGCAGGCGTTCGACGGCGCGGCTGACTCGTTTTTGCGCGGTGTCGTCGGAGGTGCCGAGGGCTTGGCCGACTTCGCGCAGGCTTTTGTTCTCGAAGTAGCGGAGCAGGACGGCGGCGCGGTCCGTTTCGTCGAGCGCGTGCATCGCTTCGTCGAGCAGGGGTTCGATGTGGGTCCAGTCGGCGGCGGTGGCGTGCATGACATTCATCTCGGTGGCGATTTGTTCGCGCAACTGACGGCGGGCTTCGCGGCGCACGACATCAATGGCGGTGCGGCGGGTCACTTCATAAAGCCACGCGCTGAGAATGGTGTCGGGCGCAAGGCGGGGCGACTGGCGGGCGAGGTCGGTGAAGACGGATTGGGCGACTTCCTCGGCCAGTTGCGGCGAGCGGACCTGGCGGAGCGCAGCGGTGTGGACGAGGCCGAGGTGACGGCGCACGATCTCGGCGAAGGCATCCTGCGCGTTGTCGCGGGCGTAGTGCTTGAGCAAATCCACATCGCTGTCGGTCATTTTCATAAGGCTATCGCCGCCGCCGGGACAAATCCGACAAAGTCTTTTTGGGAAACTTGGGAAAGGAGGGGGAAAGCGGCGCTGAAGCGACCGCACTCCAAACGCTGGCGCGCAGCATCAGACGCCTGGGACCGCGCGAAGCGTTTGGAGTGCGGTCGCTTCAGCGCCGCTTTCGAGACGTGGTATCAGCCAGATGCGTCCTTTTGCCTCTCTGCATTCTATGCGTTCTCTGCGGCTCTTCCACGACCCGCCTCGCCTGCCGCCTTGATTTCCTCGCGCCGGTCTCTCACGTTGAGCGCGCATGACACGAAGCGGAGTCAATTCTTGGGCGGTGGGGCTGGCGGCGGCGTTGTGGCTGGCTCCGGCGGGGCGCGCGGCGGACGGGCCGGGGTTCAAGGAAGTCTATGATCTCATCCGCACGAACGGCGGGGCCATCAGCGAGGCGGAGTTGAATCGCGC
>JAYVWQ010000320.1:0-11818 GCA_043785945.1 Akkermansia sp. | reverse complement strand
TGCCGCGGCTGGCCGTGCTGCCGGAACTGCCGCCCGACACGCGCATCATCATCCCGGCCAATCTGACCGGCTTCCGGCGCGATACGCTGGAGTGGCTCGGACTGACGGGCCGGGTCCGGCCCACCGGCGAACAGCATTTGTCGGTCGAGAATTATTATTTTTGTTCGCCCACCAACATCACCGGTTTGTTCGATCCTTACGCCGTCGAATTCCTGCGGCGTTCCTTCCGGGACCGACGGGATGCGGCCTATGATTCGCCCCGCAAGTTTTTTGTGCATCGCGTCGGGGCCGTGCGGGGTCTGGTGAACGAGGAGGAAGTGCTCCAAGTGTTTCGCGACCGGGGCTGGGCCGTAGTTGATACGCAGGCCTTGACCCTGGCGCAACAGATTCAACTCTTCGCCCAGGCCGAGCAGGTGTGCGCCTTGCACGGCGCGGCGCTGACCAACCTGCTGTGGTGCGAGCCGCACTGCCGGGTGCTCGAACTGGTCGCGAGCACCTACATGAACGGGACGTATGAGGGTATCGCCGAGGGAGTGGGCCTTGATTACAATTTCCTCGTCTGCGCCGGCGACATTGATTGGAAGGCGCGGGTGGATATTGCCGAGTTAAAACGCCGCCTGGACCGGTGACCCACGCCGGCTGGAAACACTGGCTTCCCCAAGTCCGCAGCTAGGGTTGCTCGATCAGCACCTTGAAGAACCGCTGGGGGCCATCGACCGGCCCGATGAACTCGTTCGTCTGGCCCGGGGTGGGTGGAATGTTGCCGTTGCCCGGCACCGGCCACAAGGCCCACGGATCGGTCAGTCCCAAATTGGTGGAAGTGAAGACCGTCATCTTGCGGGCGGGGAAATGCGGCAGCGCGATACGCACTTGCCCGCCGGAAACCTGGATGGGTGCCCGGTAGAAATCCAAGCCGTTGTTCGGATTGGTGTATTCGAGGAATTCGTCCTGATTGGATTTGCCGTCGCCGTCGGGGTCGGCGTCGGGAGCGCCGGGGGGTGAGACGAGGTCGCCGAAGTTGTCCGAGCGCCAGACATCGTAATTCGTGTGAGTGGCCAGCCCGATCAGTATCCAATCGCTGAGAAGTTGAAGCGCCTCCGTGTCTTGTTCGTTCGAGGCCAGCGGCGGCATCGCGGTCAACCCGTTCGTGCGGGCGACGCGACTCCAGACCACCGAGTGCCGCAGGTCGCCCGGAATGATCAGCCGGTCCGACGCGGCGGTGCCGGCGGCGAGGGGTTGGCCGTTGATCAATCCCGTCTGCGCACGCGATAATTCGGGACGACCATCCCAGGAGGGGGGGGCGGAACCGCCGGCCTGATGGCAGTAGGAGCAGTTCACGGCCAGGTAGGAGCGGGCGCGCGCCTCGACCGGCACATTGGTTTCACCCGCCCGGTAATGGCGCGGGAGGTTGGTGGGATTTTGATCCAGCCCCTGAAGATAGCCGGCCGCCGCGAGCCGGGCCAACTGGTTGCTGGTGCCCCCCGCGATGGTGCCGTCGCGGTTCAACTGCCGGGTATTGAACGACAGGGCGCTGCCGGCCTGGGGCGAGTGGCAGGTGAGACATTCCGCCCGGGAAGGGATGTGATAGTGCTGGGTGGTGACTGTACTGCCATTGGTCACCGTGAGGTCGAAATCCTCGCCCGCCTCGGGCTCGAGATACGCCTCGGTGCCCGGTTCATTCCACTTGTAAGTCACGCCATAGGCTCCGTTGGTCGTCTTGACGAGGAATCGGGTCTCGATGCGTTTGCTGGTGGCGGGATTGCCCCGCTCCAGATTGAGATCAAAATGTTTTCCCCACACCATCCCGGCTGGAAATGTCCAGACCCCATCGCGCGAATAGGTGAGCGTGTTGGTGGTGTCTTTGACCAAGAACCAGCGGGATTTGTCCGCGTGGTCGGACCAGAAACGCAGATTGGGGTCGTAATGTTCCACGCCCGGGCTGGGCGAAAGATCGGCCAGGTCGGCGAAGAACCCGGTCTCACTGAGGGTTTGCGGGAAGGGAGCGCCGATGGTGTGATGGACTAGGCGCATGATGCGACCATTGGTGCTGCCCTCGGCCGCCCATTGGATCAAAAGGATGTCATTGTTTGAAGGGTCGGCCAGGAAAGACACAATCAGGTTCCCCCCGGTGATGCGAGTGAAGGTGCCATAGGGATCAGCGGGATCAATGCTCCAGACATTCCCGTTCACGAAATCGCCGAATACATACTTGCCATTCAGACCGGGGTAGTTGGTGCCCTGATAGATGAACCCGCCCGTGATGGAATTGCCACGATGAGTGCCGTTGCCATGGACATACTCGAAGAAAGGCGGCGTGATGGTCGCATCCTCGTAGCGTGCTCCATGAATGGTGTCGTAGCGGCGCGGCCCCTGCCAGATGATGTTGGTGTGGAGCACGCCCCAGTCATCGAGGTAAAGCGCCTGCACAAAGGACCAGCCCGCATTCCCGCCCGGCCCTAGGACCACCAGCTTCTCAAAGGAGTTGTCCCCCACGTCCGCCACCCAAAGCCGGTTGGTCCAAGGATCGAAGCTGAACTGCCAGGGATTGCGCAGACCGACGACGTACATCTCCGTGCGCACCTCGTTCGTGTTCACGGGCTGACGGTTGAAATTCGTGGCCCCGATGAAGGGGTTGTCCGCCGGCACGGAATAATAGGCCTGTCCATCCGGAGCGCGCGGGATGCCCGGGTGGGGTGGGGGTTCCAGGTTGCCCGGCTTCTTGTCCACGTCCAGGCGCAGAATGCAGGAATAGAGGTTGTGGTCGATGACCTGGGCATTGTGATAATCATCACCCTGATAACCCTCATCGCCGATCGAGACATACAAATAGCCGTCCGGCCCGAACCGACAGGTGTTGATGTCGTGATAGGGGCCTTCGTTCAACTGGTCGATCAGCACGACTTCCGAGGCCGGATCCGCGTGCCAAGAGTTGGTGACCGAGCGGGTGAAACGCGACAAGCGCACCCGCCCGGCCCCGTTGGTGTAGGCGTCATAGGTCACGTAGATGAAACCGTTGCTCGAGTAATTGGGATGGCAGGCCACCCCCTTCGCCCCGCGTTCGAAACCGTCGCTCCGCACCCGATCCTGAAGGTCGAGAAACAGCACCTTCGCTGGCCGGGCGACGGTGACATCGGGAATCATCCACACCCGGCCCTTGCTTTCGACCAGGAAGAGCTTGAGCGCATCGCCCGGAGCCGAGGCCAGGCAGTTCGGAGAATTGAAACCCAACCCTGGGAACGCTTCGACCAGCTCCCACTGATTCGACAACGGAGGCTGCGCGGGGAAGCGCACGGTGTCCGTGGCCAGACGCGGCGCGGCGGCAAAGTTCACGATGACGGTCACCGCCGTCGAGGCCGGCCCGCCCGGCCCGGCCAACTGGTAAGTGAACGTGTCGCTCGCCGGGGTGCCGTTCGTGTGGGCGTAGAGGACCGTGCCATCACTCTTGGCCACGGCCGAACCCCACGCCGGCGGCGTGACGATCTGGACGGTCCGATCAAAGAAGCCGGCGTCGTTCAGGGTGACAGGAATCCTCACTTTACCGTGGTGGTGCAAAGTGGCGCTATCCGCTGCCGCGCGGCGATACACTTGCAGGCGCGTGCCGGGAACCGGCTCCTCGATCGTGTTGCCGGGCAGTCGCCAGCGCACGGCCAGGTGGTCTGGGCCAGTGGCTTCCTTCATCAACGCCTCAATGTAGTAACGCTGGCCGGCGGCCAGGGGAATCGAGGCGGACTGCTGTTCGGGATACTTCGTCCACTCACGCGGCGCGGTCTGTCCCGGCACCCGGGCGATGAGCCGGCTGCTGGCCGGCTGCTCGTTCGTGCTCAGGCTCAGTTCGGCCTGGTCGTCGCTAGCGATCCAGAAGACGTAGCTCCCCGTGGCCGGAGCCGTGATCCAGCCCGAGACGCGCTGTCCGTAGTTGTCGCCCACATCAGTGGGCGCTTCGAAATTTGTCAGCACGGTGATGGTCGTCGGGCTTCCAGGAAAAACGACCCGATTGGTCAGGTCGGAAACCAGGGTTCCGGTGAGGCCCGAGAACCACTCCCGCACCAGTCCGTTAGTTTGGGCGTGAACGGAAAACTGCATGAGCCAGACCGTCACGAAGGCCATGAGAAAATTCCGGGAGAGCGTGGCTGGAAACGGTGTGATCTTGGACGGCCGGTGTAATTTTATTCTCGTGACCCCCATGTAAAATCTTTACTGGCCGGGCCAAGAAGCGTCAATCACATACCCAGGGCAGACGCATCTAAACATGCTTTGAAACAGGCCTGTTTATTCCCATGACATTCATTCCCCTGACTTCCTTCCTTCGACCCGGCGTGCGAGAGCACGGAGCGGGATCAGTCAGAGGAAGGAATGTCATGGGAATGAGGACCGCTTTGTCGGGCGGCACCATTCAGATGCGTCGGCTCTGACAACATGCCCGTGCGCGCTGGTTGGAAAAACCAATCGTTCCCGTTCTTCTCAGGATATTTGACTTGCCACTCGCCCTCCGCCGACTAGATTCCGCTCGCGAAAACTGCCAAACATGGCCGCGATAAGTTCAATACATCTTGCATGAATAGCCTGCACAGGAGGGAGCCTTGAGCCGCCCTTTTTCCCCTCGTGGTTCGTGGTCGAACACTCCCGCGTTTAAGATTAACGGGAAAATTCGGGCCCGGGAAGTCCGCGTCATTGGTCTGGAGGGCCAACAGATCGGCGTCCTTCAACTTGCTGACGCCATTCGCCAGGCCCAAGCCCTCGGCGTCGATCTTGTGGAAATCGCCCCGACGGCCACCCCGCCCGTCTGCCGCATCGTGGATTTCGGCAAATTCCGCTACGAGCAGGCCAAGAAGGAAAAGGAATCCAAGAAGCATCAGCACGCCAACCGCGTGAAGGAAGTGCAGCTCAGTCCGCAGATCGACCCGCACGATTTCGGTGTGAAGCTCAACCACGCCATCGATTTTCTCTGCGAGGACATGAAGGTGAAGGTGACGCTGAAATTCCGGGGTCGCGAAATGGCCCACAAGGAATTCGGCTTCCAGCAGGTCAACAACTTCATCAAGGATCTCACCCCGTGGGGGCATCCTGATTTCGAGGCCAAACTCATCGGCAAGGGCATCAACGTGATGATCAGCCCGTTGCCCCGCAACAAGCGTGCGAAGCACCCGAGCGGCACTGAGCCTGGTTCCGCGACCAAAGAAGAGGAAAGCGAACCGGCTCCGAAGCCGGCCAAAGTCAAACCCGCCGCCCCGGCGACGCCCGAACAAGAGTCGAAGCCCAATTTCAGCAACGCCCCCTTCGCGGAACTCGACACCAAGGTGAATCCCTAGCTTCGCGGAGCACCGGTCTCCGCCCCGGCGCTCCACCACGAGCAATAAACCCTCACTTCGCCGTGGTCGACTTTTGCACCGGCTTGGGCTTGGTAATCATTTCCCAGTCATCCGTGCGGAAGGGCGTCGCGGGCAGGCCGTCCTTGTTCCACAGATTTACCACCGGGAAATCCGCCCAGCCGTAGCGCACCGCCGCCGGCTTCGCCACTTTCGCGCTGCTCACCACCACCTTGTCGCCCTCGATGGCCGCTGTGGCCCAAGTGAATTGTTTGTCCTCACCCGCAATGGCAAAACCAGTCAGCGCGCCGCCCTGCACTGCGAGACCGCTGCCCACGTTTTTGAAACTCAAGATCGCCTTGCCATCCTTGAACTTCACGTCGTCATACGTCGGGCCGTCGGCCACGATCTTTTCGCCGTAGGTGATCTTGCGGGCCAGCAATGCCAGCCGCGCGCCCACTGGAGCCTTCTTCGTCGGATGGATGTCGTCCTTGTCGCCCACGTCGGTGATCACGGCCATGCCGACCTTCTTGAGATTCTTCGTGGCGAGCAGTTGGGCCTCGCGCAATTCCGCCCAGTTGCTCTCCACCGGCGTGGCAGTGATTTGTTCCACGCTGCGTTTGCGGCTCTGGTCATAGGGCGCGAGTTGCACTTCGAGGAAGGTGAAGTCGCGGTCCCAGTCGTTGCGCCAGTTCTTGATCATGTCCGCGAAGAGGCGGCGGTACTGCCAGGCCCGGCCCGCGTTCGATTCACCCTGATACCAGATGGCCCCGTTGATGGCGTAGGGAATGATGTTGGCAATCATGCCGTTATAAAGTTCCGCCGGTTTCCAACTGGTGCCGGGACGCCGCTTGGTGAACGGCTGCTTCTCCTCCGTCGCCGCCGCCTTTTCTTTCTCCCACTGCGCGATGGCGGCGAGGGCCTTTTGATTGGAAGCGTCGTAGGTGTCGAGAATGTCCCGCTTGTAGTCCTTGTCCGCCGCCAGCACATCTTCGCGCAGCCACACTTCGGCGGGCGAGCCGCCCCACGAGGTGTGGATGACGCCGACGGGCACGCCCAGCGCTTTCTGCAAATCGCGCGCGAAATAATACGCCACCGCCGAGAAAGCCGGCACCGTCCCCGGCTCGCACTCCTGCCACGCGCCTTTCACGTTGTTGGTCGGCACGCTCAGCTTGAGCTTGGGCACGGTGAAGAGGCGGATTTGCGCATGGGCCGAGGCCGCGATGTCATTCGTTGAATTAAAACTGCTGCGCAGGGGCCACTCCATGTTCGACTGGCCGCTGGCGATCCAGACTTCGCCCACCAGCACGTCGGTCACTTGCAGGGCGGTGTGTTGCGCACCCTTGTCCCCAAAGACGCGCAGGGTGGCGGGCGCACCGGGCTTCAAATTTTTCAACTTCACCATCCAGCGGCCGTTCTTGGCGGTGGTGGAAACTTTCTGGCCAGCGAACTCAACGGTGATTTTCTCCCCGTCCTCCGCCCAGCCCCAGACCGGCACGCTCGTGCCCTGCTGGAGGACCATGTGGTCGGTGAAGAGGTTGTGCAGCCGCACCTCGGCCTGGGCGAGGACGGCGCTGCAAAACAAAACGACGAGTGCGCGGAACATTGCGTGTGGAATCATGGCCCCAGTCCAGACGATTCCGGGCCGGGCGTCAAGCGGGCGCGTATGCGGCGTGGACAGGCGGGGCGGCGCTGCTAGGCTGCGGGCAGTCAAACACCTCTTATGAAAGCGCAATTCTTTCTCGCCGTGGTTCTGGTCATCCTCCGGGTTGGGTCGTTGGAGGGCGTGGCTCAGGGCTTGGTTTCGTTCAATAACTCTTCGGTCCAAGTTATCACCAATTGCAAAAATGGAGCGTCGATTACGAATCCCGCCACCGTGGCCATGTATTACACGACCAACCTCACCGCCGTGAATGATCCCAGCGTGCCCATGATGCTAAACACAAATGCCATCGTGAACATGTTATTCTTTCCCGGACGTTTTTTTGGCGGAACGGTCGCGGTGCCGGGAGCACCGGCGGGCAGTTACATTGTGGTGGAGGTCCGGGCCTGGCACGGTAATGATCCCACTTGGGAAGCAGGAGATTTGCACGCGCTCTGCGGATCAGGATTCTCCGGGAAATCGGCCCGGTTCCTCGTCGGCCCGTTGGGTAATGGCACCAATTCCTCACCGACGGCCCTATCCGGCATGACGAGATTTGGGGTCTGCAGCAGGGATGCGCCCCATCCTGTGGAATGTTTTGGCCCTCCTCCGGTATGGACTATTTCCGTGGTGCCCGGAGCCTCTCCGTACCAGGTGCGGGCCAGTGGCAAGCCCATGGAAAATCTCTCCATGTTGCTCCTTCAGTCGAGCCCCAACCTCTCCCCTTACTCTTGGCGTCGGCGCCTGGAGATTTATCCCGGCACGAATTCATGGGCTCTGGAATGGACCGATCCGGAGGGCACGAACGTGACGGTGTTTTACCGGATCATCAGTGTGTATTAGCGGAAGACTCCCGTGCAGCGCGGAACGTCTTTATTCCGGCCTTGGGGACTTCGTTTCCGCCAACGAAACATCTCAAGCTGGGCGTTCAACGGGCGCGTGTGCGGCGTGGACAGGCGGGGGCGGCGCTGCTAGGACCGGGCAGTCAATCATCTCTTATGAAAGCGCACCTCTTTCTCGCCGTGGTTCTGGTCATCCTCCGAATCGGCTCGTTGGAGGGCGCGGCGCAGGGCACGTTTTCTTTCAATAATTCGTCGACCACCAGGCTCACCAACATTTTGGGGACGGCAGTACCGGTGAATTCCCTGACGGTGGCGATGTTCTTCAGCACCAATCTCAGCGCCTTGACCAATTCCAGCCTGCCCATGGTACTCAACACCAATGCGGTCACGACAATATCTCCCGTGGCAGGGCGTTTTACTGGCGGAACGGTGGCCGTGCCGGGGGTGCCACAGGGCGGTTTTGTCGTGGCCACAATCCGGGCTTGGAACGGACAGTATCCCAGTTCGGAAATTGCTTTCGAGCAGCCCTTTTGCTATGTGGGTGACTCCGAGCAGACAACAGGGCGATCCATTCGCTTCCTACTCGGCCCGCTGGGATTCCCGCCCGGTGGCACGAACCCGATACCAACCCTCGTCGGCGCCGGGTTCCAAGGCTTTCTGGTAGGACAATTCTTCAGCGGTATTCCGGGGATTGGGTGTTTTGGACCCCCTCCGTATTTGAAGCTCTCCGTGGTGCCGAGTTCGCAACCCTACCGGGTGCGGGTCAGCGGGCCGGCCTTGAACGGAACCATTCGTTTTCGCCTCCAATCGAGCCCCACCCTCGCTTCCAACTCCTGGCAGATGCGCACGTTCATTTACGCCAGCAGCGTCCCCTGGACCAATGAGTGGACCGATCCGCAGGGCACGAACGGTCCGCTGTTTTACCGGGTGACGAGCGAGTATTAGCGGAACGCTTCTCTTCCACGCTTCACCAAAAACCTGCTTTCGGAAACAAACCTTGCCGCCCCGGAAGGGGTCGGTTTATCTACGCGCGCCAGGGCCCATGGAATGTGGACTTACGAACCCCGCCAGGGCCGGAAGGCAGCAACGGTAGTTTGCTCCGTATCCGCCGTGGTCACCCTGGCACTTTCTCCAAGGCCGAATTCCAAATGACGAATGACGAATTCGGAGGCGAAGCGGCTTGCTAATTCTTTCGTCATTCGCCATTCGTCATTCGGATTTAATCGCATGTCTTCCTATCAGGTCATCGCGCGCAAGTACCGCCCGCAGCGTTTCGCCGACGTGGTCGGGCAGGAGCACGTCACGAACACGCTCGGCCACGCCATCGCGGCCGGGCGCATCGCCCATGCCTACCTCTTCTGCGGCCCGCGCGGCACGGGCAAGACGACCATCGCCCGCATCTTCGCCAAGTGCCTGAACTGCACGGGCGGTCCCAAGGTGGAATACGACGAGGACGATCCGCGCTGCCGCGAAATCACCGAAGGCCGCTCGCTCGACGTGATGGAGATCGACGGCGCGAGCAACAACGGCGTGGAGCAGGTGCGGGAATTGCGCGAGACCTGCCAGTACGCGCCGGCCGGCGGGAAGTTCAAGATCTACATCATCGACGAAGTCCACATGCTCTCCACGGCGGCCTTCAACGCGCTGCTCAAGACGCTGGAGGAGCCGCCCGCGCACGTGAAGTTCATGTTCGCCACCACCGACCCGGAAAAGGTGCTGCCGACGATTCTCTCCCGCTGCCAGCGCTTCGACCTGCGCCGCATCCCGATCAAGCTCATGGTTGATCATCTGCGCCTGATCGCGGGCAAGGAGAACGTGACCATCGAGGAAGCCGCGCTCCAGGCCATCGCGCGCGGCGCGGACGGCGGGATGCGCGACGCGGAGTCCGCGCTCGACCAGCTCATCAGTTTTTGCGGCGAGAAAATCTTGGAGGCGGACGTGCTCTCGATGTTCGGCCTGACCTCGCAGGGGCAACTGCTCTCGCTCACGGATGGATTGCTCAAGGGCGACATCGCCACCGTGCTCGGCGAATTCAACGAGTTGTCCAAGCACGGCAAGGACTTGGGCAAGTTTCTCGGCGACCTGCTCCAGCACCTGCGCAACCTGCTGGTCTTCCAAATCACCAAGGGCGATCTGCGGCTGCTGGAAGTGTCCGAGACCGAGGCGGCGACGCTGGCCGCCCAGTCCGCGCTCGTCGCGGGCGAAGGGCTGACGCGCATCATGGAAGTGCTCACGCACACCGAGACCAATCTGCGCGACGCGGCCTCGAAGAAAATTTTCCTCGAAGTGGCGATGATGAAAGCCATCGAGGCCCGCAACGCCGTGAGCATCGACACGGTGCTGAAGCGGCTGAGTGAACTGCGCAGCGGCGGTGGGGCGGCGGCCCCTAGCGCGTCTGCTCCGGTAGCGCCCTCACGATTGGCCGCACCCGTGGCGCAAGCAGCGCCCGCTCGCGCGGCGCAGACCGTCGCCGCCGAAGCGCCCGCGCCGGCGCAGTCCCTGGTGGCGGGTAATTCTAATCTGCAACCGCTCTGGCAGAGTCTGGTTGAGGCCATTGCCCGCGTCAGCCCGTTCGCCCGCAGCTATTTCCTCGAGGCGCATCCGGTGTCGTTCGTGAAGAATGTTTTCGTCATCGGCTTTGATCCGGAGTTCGCCGACCACATCGGCATGGTGGACAACGCCAAGAACCACACGCTCATTGCGACCAAGCTCGCCGAGTTGGGTCATCCGAACGCGCAGGTGAAAATCATCAAGGCCGATCGCCCGGATACTTTTGCCGCGCCTCCCGCCGCTGCGCCGGCACCGGCGTTGGTTCCGCTGACGGCCCCGCCCGCGCCCGTCGCTGCCTTGGCTGCACCATTTGCCGTCACCCCGTCGCGCGCCGCCAGCCCCGCGCCTGCCGCCGCGCGCCCGGCTGCTCCCGCGCCGGTGGCCAAACCCGCGCAGCTTGATCCCGCCGAGTTCAAAAACGACCCGCTGATCAAGAAGGCTCTGGAAATTTTCAAAGGCACCATCGTCGAGGTGCGTGCCTGACCTTTCAAAAACTGAAAACTGAAAAGCTGAAACACTGAAATTCAATTACCATGTCGAGCATTGGAAAACTCATGAAACAGGCTGCGCGCATGCAGCAGCAGATGGAACAAACCCAGGCGTCTCTCTCCGCCCGCACCGTGGAAGCCACGAGCGGCGGCGGCGCGGTCAAAGTCACGGCCAAGTGCGACGGCAGCCTCGCCTCGATCAAAATTGACCCGGCGGCGCTGAATCCCGCCGACGCGCAATTGCTCGAGGACATGATTCTCACCGCCACCAACCAGGCGCTGACCCAGGCCAAGGACATTTCCAACGCCGAGATGGGCAAGATCACCCAGGGCATGAACCTGCCGGGGATGATGTGACCGCGTGAAGCGCGCCTTAGAAATGTGCTGCCAGTTTGCAACTGGCAGGGCCGCGTCGCAGGAGAGCCACCTTCAAGTTTGCCCCGTGATCGCGGGGCTGCTCCGACTGCCGGTTCCAAACCGGCAGCACGTTCTGCCGGCCTCCATTCGCGTGGTGCAATAGTGAGTTGTTTGAACGGCATGGCCTCTCTTCCTGAACCCATCACCGCGCTCACCGCTGCGCTCGGCCGCCTGCCCGGCATCGGGCCGCGCTCGGCCGAGCGCATCGCCCTGCATCTCGTGCAGGCGGATGTCCCGGCGGTGCGGCTCCTCGCCGAGACTATTCTTCGTGCACGCGACCGCATCCGGCTCTGCTCGGTGTGCGGCGGACTGACCGAGGCTGATCCCTGCGCCATTTGTGCGGACGCGCGACGCGACGCCACGCTCATCTGCGTGGTGGAGCGGCCCACCGACATCCTGAGTCTGGAGAAGGCCAATTCCTTTCGCGGCCTTTACCATGTGCTGGGCGGAAAACTTTCGCCGCTCAACGGCGTTGGGCCGGACGATCTGCGCATCGGCCAGCTTGAAGCGCGCCTCGCGCAGGGCTTGGTCCGCGAAGTCGTGCTCGCGTTGCCCACCGACGTGGAAGGCGAC
>JAYVWQ010000319.1:0-5788 GCA_043785945.1 Akkermansia sp. | reverse complement strand
CGAGCGCCTCGCTGAAACCCTCGCCGCCTACCACTGGCTGGCCTTGGTCATCCTCATGCTCCCTTTGCTCTTCGCCAAGAGTGCATGACAGGCTCTAGCAGTGGCGGATCAAAAAAAGGTCCTGAGCGCGGCAGAATACCCTCGCGAAAAATGGCCGTTTCTGCTCCGACTGATGGCGCTTTTCCAATTAACATTCCCACTGGATGAAGAGGGATTAAAACACCTCACGCCTACCCTGCTGCCCGCCGACGAACCGCCGGACTGCCAGGAACCGGACGAAGCAAATGCGGCCCGCTTGCGTTACGAATTCGACGTTGTCCCTGGACCATTGATGGGTCGACTACTGGTGAGGCTTTTTCCGCTCATTGAAGGCCGTAAGGCGTGGCAACGCGGAGCGTGCTTGCGCTACGCCACGGCCCGCGCCCGCGTATGGGTGGACTTGGAAGAGAAATACGTCTTTGCCACCGTGAGCGGGGGTAATCCCGACCATGCCGAATTGTTGCAGATGATTCGCGAAGCTCTCAAGAAACTCTTCGCCGAATACGACCGATTGCGCGTGGTGGAGCAATGGCGACACGAAGGCGAATGGGTGCCGCGCAGCACGCTCGAGAAATTCAAAGTGCTGCTGCCGGAGGACGAGGACGAAACCAGCCCAAAGACTGAGGTGGGCCGGTGAAAAAGACGGCGAAGAAGGAGGACGTGCGCATCTTCGTGAGCTACGCGCATCTTGATCCAGTGTTCTTTCGCGACGCTTTGGTTAGCCTGCTGCGTTGGCCCGGAGTGAGTGTCAAGGTGTGGACAGATGAGAACATCAAAACCGGCACTGTGCCGGACAAGGAGATCCGCGCCGAGTTGGAACAGATGCATATCTTTGTGGCGTTGCTCTCCCCTTTCTTTGACGCCTCGCGTTATATCCATGAAGTAGAAGTGCCAGCCGCCAAACGTCGACACCGAAAAGGTGAAGTACTAATCGCCCCCATTGTGGTCAGTCACCCCGGCGGAACCAATTGCGACTGGCTGTTGAGCTTGGAACCATTGCCAGACAAGAAGAAATCCTGGTCGGAGATCCGAAGGGAATGCATCTCAACCGGAGGGTTTGATGAAGCACTTAAATTCCTGCGCGACGGCGTGTGGGGTCTAGTAGAACAGGTCCGCGCACGGCGGCTTGGCGGAAGTTAATTTTGTTGTACACGGGCCGACGTTGGGCCGCTGGTTATGGCGCGCTTCCAACGTGGACACGAACTTCCGCACTCCCTGACGTCCTCGTATTGTCAAAGACCTCACCCGCTCCTACCTTCCGCGCCATTCTGATGTCGCTAGCGTGGAAATATTTTCTGGTCAAAGTCGGCGCGTGGATGGGCGTGGCGCTGCTGGTGCAGTTCTGCACCACCGTCCTGCTGGGCGGGCCGATTGATTATGTGGTGCCGGGCATCCTCGGGCTGGGCGCGCTGCACATCGGCCTGCCGGGTCGCACCGCGCTCCGGTGAAACACCACCACCGGGCTTGTCCCCGGCCCGGCGTTCGTTAAGCTCCGCCGCGATGTTCCGACGATTGCTACTTCTGTTCACGGCTGTGACCTGCGCTTGGGCCGATGAGCGCAAGCTCGACTTCAGCGCGGCCCGCGACGGTGAAACGCCGACCGGCTTCCGCAGCGCCCAGACGGGCAGCGGGCGCGGCCCGGCGGGGCAGTGGAAGATCGTCATGGAGGACGTGCCGCCCGTCGTCGCGCCGCTCTCGGCCAAGTCGCCGGTGGTGAACAAGCGCCCGGTGCTGGCCCAGCTTTCGACGGACAAGGACGAGAGCCGGTCGCCGCTCTTCATCTATGAAGCCGAGCCATTCAAGGATTTCACCGTCAGCACACGGTTCAAAATCATCAGCGGCACGGTGGAGCAGATGGCGGGCCTGGCCTTCCGGCTGCAGGATGAAAAAAATTATTACTACGTTCGCGCCAATGCGAAGGAGCAGAACGTGGCTTTCTTCCGCTACGTGGACGGCGAACTGATCGGCGGCGTTTCGCAGCCGGCGGAGGTGAAGCGCGGTGAGTGGAACCTGCTCGCCGTGGAATGCCAGGGCGGCAAACTGCGCGCGCTGCTCAACGAACGCGAAGTCATCCCGTGGACGGAACCGAATCTCGTCCCCTTCCCCGACGGCAGCAGCAAAGGTGTCTTCTCGATGGGGCAGATCGCGTTCTGGACCAAGGCGGACAGCGTGGTTTATTTCGCGGACACGCTCATCAACTTCAGGCCGCGCGAGCCGTTCGCCCAAACGCTGGTGCGGGAGACGATGCGGCAGCACCCACGGCTGCGGGGGTTGAAAATTTACGGCGTGGCCGGGACCGACCCGAAGCCCCATGTCATCGCGAGCACGAATGAGAAGGAGATCGGCGAGGCGGGCGAGACGTTGGAGAAGGACTGCATCGAGAAGGGCGGCTCCTACTTCGGTAAAGGCAGCGACGTGGCGCTCGTGACCATGCCATTGCGGGATCGGAACGGAGAAACGGTGGGAGCGGTGCGCGTGGCCATGACGACGTTCTTCGGTCAGACGGAGAAGAACGGGCTGGCGCGCGCGCTGCCCATTGTGAAGTCGATGAGCGAGCGGATCAGTTCTGCGAAGGAACTGGCGCAGTAATCGCACGGGCGACAAATCATCCGCGCACGTACGGCTTCGCGTTTTCTGGTTGGGCGCGGTCCATGCTATTTCCCACCCATGAAAACAAACGCCGTATTTATCGAGCGAGACAGCCTGCTGAATCTCGCGACCACGGAGGGGCAGCAGAAGACACCCAGCACGCTGGAGGCATTCCAGCCGAACGCATCTTTGCTCGCGCCGCTCATCCGGCTGAAGAGCGCCGGCTATCTGCTGATCGTCACGACTAACCAGCCGGGGATTTCGAGCGGCCACCTTTCCCGCCGCGAACTGGACCGGATGCACGACCGGCTGAGCGCCGTCTTCCCGCTCGACGACATCCTGCTCTGCCCGCACGAAGCGGAGGATGACTGCCCGTGCCGCAAGCCGCGCGCCGGGCTGTTCACCGAGGCGGCGTTCAAGTGGCACATTGCGCTCGGCCAGTCCTACGTCATCAGCCACCGCTGGCCGGATGCGGAGGCGGCGCGGCTCATCGGCAGCACTTCGCTGCTCATCGAATCGCCCTGGCTGGGTCGCGGGCACCACGATTTGGTGGTGCGGGATTTTGCCGCCGCCGTGGACAAAGCGCTGGAGCAGAACCGCACGCAGCGGCAGGTGGCTTGAGAGCCAGGAATTTCGGCCCACCCAAACACGGCTGTCTCACCTTCGCCCCGTGGAGAAATGCGCGGGGGTGAGCAGCCTTAAAACTTCACCCCGACCGAGGAGCGGATCTGGAGATCGTTCTGGGTGACACCGTTGGCCGGCATCGTGTCGTAGGTGTCGATCACGGACAGGTTGACGAAGATGTTTTGCAACAGGTTGTAACGCAGGTTCGACTCAAAGCGCACCCGATATTCACTCACGTCCGTCACCCGGGGCATGTATTCGAGTTTTTCGTCCCAGGAAAGGCGGGACGTGATCTTCCAAGTGGCGGCCTCGGCCAGACGGTAGAAGAAATTGCCCACCTCGGTGCCATCGGAACGTTCCTCTTTCTGGTAGCTGACGCCGCCCTCCAGGTTCATAAAAAAGTTGGTGCGCTGCACGAGGTGATAGCCCAGACCAGGCCCGATTTCGTAGCGCAGATCGATTTTACGGATCACGTCGTAGCCGATGCTGCCGAGGTTGTAGAGGTAGGTCTTCTTCGTCAGATCATAATCCATCTTGAGCACGCCATTCATGCGGTTGGCGTCGGTCTGCCGCGTCTGCTGGATCGTAGGCTGGCCATTCACCACCACCGTCTGTTCGAACTGGCTGCGGCCGTAAGTGGCGTCGTATTCAAGCACCCCCTTGAAGCGATCCTTGGCGTAAATCAGTTTCGCCTTGGCGTTGTAAACCTGCCGGTTGCGCTCGCTGAAAGTGAGGTCGGCCCCGAGCAGCACTTCGCCGTGCCAGTTCTTCAAGGCCGGCGCGGTGAAAAAGGACGTGTTGGTTTTGGTTCCCGCCAGCGCCGGCGGATTTACCTTCGCCCCGGGCGGGGTGCCGTTCGTGACCGCGACCAGCGGATTCGCGGGTGGCTGCGGCGTGCGTTTTAGAATCTCCGTCAGGGGGATGCTCAACTCACGCGCCCACGCGTTGCTCAAGACGAGCCGGTTGGTGTTCTCGGAGACAATCTGCCCCGTGATGCGGTCGCCCGTTTTCAGTTCGAGCGAAATGTTCTGGGCTTGAGCAAAGGCACTGACGGCGCCGGCGAGCCAGAGGCCCGCCCACACCCACCCACTATTTCTGCTCCGATTTTTCATGAGTGCTTGCGACGCGGGGCGGCGGCAAATCACTCAATAAAATTTTGCGCGCCCCGCCCGCCACGATTACGCGGCCATCCTCCTCCGAGCGCAGATGGGGATGCGTTTGGGCGAGATCATGACTCTGCCGGATAATTAGATCACCAGCCGGGGTGATTACCGAGTAAAGCCATGTGACCTTGCCGTGTTGAAAGAGGACGTGCAGGTTGCTCGACCGATCGACCAGCGCCTCGGGCTTGCTGAAGGAAAGCAGGTTTCCCACCGGCACCACGCACAGCACCTTCGTTTGCGTTTCGTCCGTCAGCCGCACATAGAGACGCGGCTGCTTGAGAAAAGTGGCCTGCTGCAACGTGTATCTGCGAATGACCGGCGGCGTGGTGCCGGGCACGCCCACATCCATCGCCCACAGGTCCGAACCGGTGACGATGTCGAAGGGCTTCGGAGCCGTGGCGACCAGTTTGCCCAGCTCGGAAACCATGATTTTGGCGCTGACGTTGTAACGCCCCGGTTCGCCCAGATCAAAACACGGCATCAAATCCGCCGACAGGGAAACGGTCTTCGATGACTCAATGGTGAACGCCTTGGCCAGGGGCAGCTCGGCCCGGCGACCCACGGCCTTGCCGTCCATTCCAGTAATGGTGAACTCCAGCCAGCCCTCAGCGCCGCCGAGATGCAGCGGCCGCCCGGAGAAATTTCCAATGCGCAGTTGCACCGGCAGCGATTCGTTACGGAGGAACTGGGCCTGCTCAAAGACCACTTCCACATTCATCTGCGCGCGGGCGACGAGCACGCCGCCGGCGAGCAGGGCGGCGAAAAAGACTTTTTGCATCGCGCCAGTGTAGAGCGACGGCCCGGGTCTGCAAGCCTGCGGGCGCGGCGCGCCGTGGGGTGGTGGCTCCGCTCGCGCGACGAGCGGCGGGCCGATGGCCCGCACGGGTCTCGCGGCGCGAGGCCCACCACCTTCTCTTCCGCCGCCATTCACCCACGGTGGACGGATGCGCCCCAGGACCCCGTCCCGCCCCCGTTCCCAGCCACATTTATCCCGAGTGAGCCGGATGGAGCGACGGCATCGAAAAGAGGATGAAAAAGTTTTGCCTTGAGCCGGGGGCAGGCGACAGCATGGGGACGAACCGACGACCAAGCATGAGCCTTCGCTTACAAGTGAAATCCTGGCAGTGGGCCTTCCAAGGTCTGCCCTCGCCCCGCCGCGCACGGGCGATGTTCACCGCCGCTCCGTTCACCATGACGCAGCCGCGGCGCGGGCGGGTCTTGTGGGACTTGTGCCGGGACGCGTTGCGGCGCGAAGTGCCGGGCTGCTTCGTCGAGTGCGGGGTGTGGAAGGGCGGCTCGGCGGCCATCATGGGCCTGGCCTTGCGCGCGGCGGGCGAGTCCCGCGCGCTCCATCTGTTTGATTCCTTCGAGGG
>JAYVWQ010000318.1:0-7105 GCA_043785945.1 Akkermansia sp. | reverse complement strand
GAATCGCGCCGATTGCTCTGACGGAAAATGTGCGCGCGGCGGAACTGGCAGTGAAAACTGCCGGACCCGCAGCGACTCCGGCTGAACAGACTTCACTGGTGGCCGCAAAGAAGGTGCTCGATGCCCAAGTGAAACCACTCGTGGAAAAAGCCAAGGTGAAAGCTTACCTGCTCAACATGTTGGGCGCGGCCATCGGCATGTGGATGTTCACGCGCTTTGCCAATGCGGTGGGCCGGCGCGCGGCCTTTGTGGTGGGATTCTCCGCCGCCTTGGCCATCACGGTGTTTGTTTATTGGAAAATGAGCTCACCGCAGGATGCCTACTGGATGATGCCGCTGATGGGCGCGGCGCAACTCGGGGTGTTTGCAGGCTTCGCAATTTATCTGCCGGAACTTTTCCCCAGCCGCCTGCGCAGCACTGGCACGTCGTTTTGCTACAATGTCGGGCGTTTCGCCGCCGCCGCCGGCAGTTTCTTTTCCTATTTGCTCACGCAAAATGTCTTTGGCGAATTTGCCAAGCCACTGCCCTATCGCTATTCGGCCATGACCATGTGCGTGATCTTCCTCGTCGGCATCATCACGGTGTTCTTTGCGCCGGAAACCAAGGGGCAGCCCTTGCCGGAAGAGTAATGGAATGCTTCTCGAAGCAACGGTGCGCGGCTCTCCAGAGCCGCAGCGGCCACGAAACGAGAGGCGCGTGGAGGCCAACATCAACACGTTTGTCCGCGCGAAGCTGCGGCGGCTCTGAGGAGCCGCGATCCGTCAAACCTCCATCACCTTCTCGAACTTGGTCAGGTTGCGCGGGCCGTTGGTCGTGACCAGTGCCATGTCGTCGAGCCGCACGCCGCCGATCCTGGGATAATAAAGCCCCGGCTCAATCATCACGACTTGGCTGGCTGGTAACTGGTCTTTTGAATTCGCTCCCGCGCGCGGGGTTGCATGGATTTTCAGACCCTGATTCAGACTCCGAAGAGACGTTCCCCGGCATCGCCCAACCCCGGCACGATGTAGCCGCGTTTGTTGAGCCTTGCGTCGATGGCCGCCGTGAACATGGGCAACTCGGGATGACGCGCGCGCACGGCGCGGATGCCCTCGGGCGACGCCACCAGATTCACGAGGCGCACATGTTTGGCCCGGTGCTGCGCGAGCAAATCCAGCGCGGCCAGGGTGCTGCCGCCGGTGGCGAGCATCGGATCGATGAGGATGATTTCAAACGCCCGCAAATCCTCTGGCAAACTTTTATGATACGTCTCAGCGGCCAGCGTTTCTTCGTCTCGTCGCAGGCCGATGAAGCCGACGCGCGCATTGGGAATGAGGTTGAGCAGGGGCGGCAACATGCCGAGACCGGCGCGCAGGATGGGCACCAAGATGACTTCACGCTTCAGTTCAAACCCCTTGGCCACCGCCAGTGGGGTAGTCACGCGCACGCGACGGGTGGGCAGGGAACGCGTGGCTTCATACACCATGAGCGTGGCCACTTCGGCGAGGCGGCGCCGGAATTCCTCGTTGGATGTATCCTTGTGGCGGATGAGAGCCAGCCCGTGCTGCACGAGCGGATGATTGATGACCGTGACGTTTTTCACCGGGGGAGGGCGAGCGGGCACATGAAATACATGCGGCCCAGTTGGAGTTTCGGCGCGTCGAAGCCGACATCGATTTTCAAGGTGCGCGCCTCGGACTGCGCCTGAGCGCTCTGGCCGAAGAGGCCGAACAAATCGCCGAGGTCGAACACGGGCTGATACTCGATCAAGTTGGCCCCGGAAATTTTTGCGAGCTTCTCCGCCCGCGCCACCGCCACGTCCAGATTGCCCAACTCATCGACGAAGCCTTTGTTCAGCGCCTCCTTGCCGGAAAGGATGCGTCCGTCGGCGTACTGCGCCCAGTTTTCCACGAGGGTGCGGCCTGCGTCGCCGGCGCCCGCGTTCTTCTTCGCCGCTGCGCCGCGCCCCTCGGCCACGATGCTTTTGAACTTGTCGAAGGTCTCGTTGACCATTGACTGGACCATCTCGCGCTCCTCGGCAGAAATGTCCTCCTCACGTTTGTCGGGACTGAGCATGTCCTTGAACTTTCCGCTTTTGAAAACTTCGGGACGCACGCCCACCTTGTCCATCAGCCCGCGAAAATTATAGCCGTGCATGATTACGCCAATGCTGCCGGTGATGGTCAGTTCGTTGGCCACGATCCAGCGGCAGGGCGCGCTCACGTAATAACCGCCCGAGGCCGCGAGGCTGCCCATTGAGGCCACCACGGGCTTGCCGGTCTTGGTCTGAAACTGATCGATGATCCGGTAGATGTCATCCGAGGCCAGCACTTCGCCGCCGGGAGAATTCACCTTCAGCACCACGGCCTTCACATGCTTGTCCTCGGCGGCGCGTTTGAATTGTTCCGCCACCACTTCCACCAATCCTGCTCCCCGGCCCATGCCCTTGCCCATGATCACGCCTTCGACGGGAATAATCGCGATCTTGTCCGGGCCGTCGTGATCCTTGAGCCAATTCTCCTGGAGGCGCGGACCGACGCTGCGATGTCCCGCTGTCATGCCGCCTTCGCTACTCAACAGGCCGGAAAAAATATGCAACGAGTTGAAGGCCAGCGACACCAGCAGCAACACCCCGCAGACGATGGCAAAAGTCTTCCAACCGCTGCCTCCACGCGGGCGTGCGGGAGACATGGCGTACGCCGGCGGCGTGAAGGGCGGCGGTGCCTGGCGCAGCGGCGGCGGAGTGGGGACGGGCGCGGCCGACGAAGGCTCGGGCGTGGGTGGCGTGACATTCTCTTCCATAGCGGGCGCAACCTACTGAATGCCTGGATCGCGGGCAAGAGCGGAAGGCTTGGCGCGGAGTTTGGTTTCCGCTACTGGAGGGGCCGATGAAATCACACGCGTTTCGAGTTTTCCACTTGGCCGCCCTGCTGTTCTGGATCGGGCTGCTCACCGCGCGCGCGCATCAAGCCGGTCTCAGCACCGTGCTGGTCCAACTCGGGACCAACCGCCTGACTGCACAATTGACTTTTGCCTGGCCTGAACTGGAGGCGTTGACGCCCATGGATGCGAACCACGACCGCGAGCTGAGCGATGGGGAATTCGCGGCGGCCCGCCCATTTTTGCTGAAGCACGGCGAACCCGCGCTTGCCTTCGAGTCCGACGGGCGGATGCTCGCGCTGACCGCGCCCATAGAGGTGCAGCGCGAGGACACCAACGGGCTGCGCTTCAGTTTCACTTTTGAATTCCCGGCCACGCGCGTGCTGACGCTTAATTCTGAAATCCTCGCCGAGTTGCCGCGCACGCACCGGCAGATCGTCACCGTGCTGCGCGCCGATGGTTCGTCATTGGGCGAGGCGGTGCTGGACCGCGACCGGCCGAGTGTGGACGTGCCGCAGTTCACCCTGACCCAGAAGAAGCAACTGCACGGCGTGCGGGATTTCTTGGTGCTGGGCGTGGAGCACATTCTCACCGGCTGGGACCACCTGGCCTTTCTCTTCGGCCTGCTGGTCATTGGCGGCGGGCTGCGTGACGCCATCAAGATCATCACCTCCTTCACCGTGGCCCATTCGCTCACCCTCGTCCTCGCCACGTTTAACGTGATCAACATTCCCTCCAGCTACGTCGAGCCGCTCATCGCCGCCTCCATCGTCTATGTCGGCTTCGAGAACATTTTGCGCCACGACTTTCACAACCGCTGGATGCTGACCTTCGCCTTCGGTCTGATTCACGGCTGCGGCTTCGCCTCGGTGTTGCGGGAAATGGGGCTGGGAGCCAACGGCACCAGCGTGGTCACGCCGCTGGTCTGCTTCAATCTCGGGGTGGAAGCCGGGCAACTCGCCCTCGCCGCCGTGATGCTGCCGTTAATTTGGAAGTTGAAACCGAAGTTCCCGAAACGCTGGCTGCCCGTCACCTCGGTGGGATTGATTTTAATCGGCAGCTATTTCCTCGTGGACCGGCTCTGGCCGCGAACAGATGTTGCGCCCGGTCCGTTAAAACAAGCAGGGCAGGGGACACCGGCCGTTCACCGCGAAATGGCTGCTTCCGCCGGAACCTCAAACTTGAACTGATTCACCGCGCCCGCCGCCGTCACGAGCCGCCGCATCTTCGCCACCGCCGTCTTCAGGCTCGGCTGGCCGAACAACCCCGTGCCGCTCACGAAGGTGTCTGCACCGGCCTGCGCGCACTCCACCGCTGTTTGAAAATTAATCCCGCCGTCCACCTCGATGCGGTAGTCCAGATTCAATTCGCGCCGCCACGCCGCCGCCTGCTGGATTTTTGGCAGCGTCTCGTGAATGAACGGCTGTCCGCCAAAGCCCGGATTCACCGTCATGATCAGCAGCAGATCGATTTGTTTGAGGAACGGTTCCGCGAGGCTGATCTGGGTGGGCGGATTCACGGCCAGCCCGACTTTTTTGCCGAGCGATTTGATTTTCCACAGCAGCGGCCCCACGGCCTCGCCCAGCTCAACATGAACAGTGATGCGATCCGCACCCGCTTTGGCGAAAGGTTCGAGCAGGATGGATGGTTGCTCGCACATGAGGTGAACGTCGAACTCCAGCTTGCGCGTCGCCGACCGCACCGCGCGCACCACTTCCGGGCCGAAGGAAATGTTTGGCACGAACTGCCCGTCCATGATGTCGAGGTGCAGCCATTCGGCCCCGGCGCGCTCGACGCGCTGCGCCTCGGAGGCGAAACGTCCGAAGTTCGCGGCCAGCAGTGAGGGCGCAATAATCATGGCGTGAAGCTAAAGAACCCGGCGCGCGCCCGTCAAACTTTGCGCTGCGGAGGCAGGCTCTCAATTCGGAAAAGAAAAAGCGGCGGTCCGGGACCGCCGCTTCACATTTTGATTAGGGAGCCTACGCCGGGGCCGGCGCGGCATCGCCGAGGCCCGGCAGTTGGGGCGGGGACGACGGCTTCATCACTTCCGGCAGCGCGGTCACGGCCTGCGCGCCCATGGGCGGCTCAATGTTGGGCGGTGGCGGTGGCGGCGGGGTGAACTTGCCCGTGCGGATGATCTCCTCCACTTGCGCACCGTCGAGGGTTTCGTATTCGAGCAGTGAGACGGCAATAAGTTCCAGCTTGTCGCGATTGGCGTGGATGAGGGCATAGGCGCGGTCAAACTGCCCCTTGATCATGGCCCGCACTTCGTCGTCGATTTCCTGGGCCGTGGCTTCGCTGTAAGATTTGCGGCGCATCATGTCGCGGCCGAGGAAGAACTCGTCGTCCTCGCTGTATTGCACCATGCCGAGCTTGTCGCTCATGCCGTACTGGCAGATCATCGCGCGCGCCATGTTGGTGGCCTGCTGGATGTCGCCGCCCGCGCCCGTGGACACGTCGCCGGAAACAATTTCCTCCGCGATGCGCCCCGCCATCGTCATGGCGATCATGTCCTGCATCTCCTTCTTGCGGTAATTGAGAATGTCCTCCTTGGGCAGCGACATGGTGGAGCCGAGCGACGGGCCGCGCGGGATGATCGTCACCTTGTGCAAGGGATGCGTGTGCTCCAGCATCACGTTCACGAGCGCGTGGCCGGCCTCGTGCCAGGCGGTGAGCTTCTTGTTCTCATCGGTCATGGCGAGGCTGCGGCGTTCGCGGCCCCAGCGCACTTTGTCGCGGGCTTCTTCCAGTTCGGCCTGGCCCACGGCCTTCTTGCCGGTGCGGGCGGCGAGCAGCGCGGCTTCGTTCAACAGGTTGGCCAGTTCCGCGCCGGAGTAACCCGGCGTGCCGCGTGCGGTCACGGACAAATCCACCGAGGGATCGAGCTTCACGTTGCGCGCGTGGACTTTGAGGATGGCCTCGCGCCCGCGCACGTCGGGGAGGTTGACGGTGATGCGCCGGTCGAAACGGCCGGGGCGGAGCAGGGCGGGGTCAAGCACATCGGCGCGATTGGTCGCGGCGATGATGATGATGCCCTCCTGCGTGTCGAAGCCGTCCATCTCCACGAGCAGCGCATTCAACGTCTGCTCGCGTTCGTCATTGCCTCCGCCCAGACCCACCCCGCGGCTGCGGCCCACCGCGTCAATTTCATCGATGAAAATCAGGCACGGAATGTTTTTGCGCGCCTGCTCGAACATGTCGCGCACGCGGCTCGCGCCCACGCCCACGAACATCTCCACGAAGTCCGATCCGCTGATGCTGAAGAACGAGGCGTCGGCCTCGCCCGCGATGGCCTTGGCGAGCAGCGTTTTGCCCGTGCCGGGCGAGCCGACCATGAGCACGCCCTTGGGGATGCGCCCGCCGAGCTTTTGAAATTTTTTCGGGTCCTTGAGGAACTCGACGAGTTCAGATACTTCGTCCTTCGCCTCTTCGATGCCGGCGACGTCCTTGAAGGTCGTTTTGTTTTTTTCCTTGGCGAGCAGCCGGGCCTTGCTCTTGCCGAAGCTGAGCGCGCCCTTGCCCGCCATCTTAATCTGGCGGATGAAGACGAACCAGATGAGCAGGCCGAAGACGATGAACGGCAGCAGCCCCACGATCACATTTTGCACGAGCGTGTTCGGGCGCTTGGGTTCAAAGAGCTTTGACTCGCGCAGTTCCTTGTCCAGCGCCTCATCAATGTGGATGGCGGTCTTGAACTTAATGGCGGCGGTTTTGTCACCCGCCTTGTCCAGCGGGATGTATTTGCCGGTGATGTCCTGCACGAGCGGCGTCTGGATGTCCCACCAGATGACGCCCTCGGTGATGGCGTTGGTGTGAAGCAGGTTCAGGAACTGCGTCTGGGTGAGGGATTCCAGATTTTCGCGCGGGTTTTTGAACAGCAGGAGCAGTGGGATCGCGCCGAGGATGGCGATCCACAATATCCAAGTGCGCGGCGGCACCCGGAATTCTCCACCCTTCTTCGGATCTTTGTCTTTATTAAGTTCTTCAGCCATGGCGTTTGTTAAAGCGCGCAAAAGCTAACATCCGGCTTTGGCGGGTGCAACCCGCGTTTGCAGCGGTCCGTTGGTCGTTTATCGGCCGGCGCGTCATGGAAAGAGTGACGCAGTTTTTGCAACCGTCCCGGAGCGACGCGTCTTGCCGCCTCCCCCGCCCGCGCTGGGCGGGGAGACAATTCAGGACGTTGAGTGGGGGAAGCCAGTTTAGCCAGTTGGTTCAATTGCGCCCACCGCTTCCTACGTGCAGCCCG
>JAYVWQ010000317.1:0-2604 GCA_043785945.1 Akkermansia sp. | reverse complement strand
GGCACGATCGGCGGGGGCATCGCGGCAGCCGCTCAAGAATCGAACCCCTCGGACGTCGTGAGTGAAGCCACGCAAGCCGTGTCCCAAGTGCAGCCCATCCGCACCGGGCCCAAAGTGGGCCGCAACGATCCGTGCCCCTGCGGCAGCGGCAAGAAGTTCAAGCAGTGCTGCGGGAAGTAGGCGGCGCGAAACGCATAGCGCTGCGTGCCTGTTGCAGACTTCCCTCTCCCCTCAACGGGGAGAGGGATTGAGGGTGAGGGGTGGTTCGTCTCGCGGTGTTTTTTTGGCAAAGAGAGCAATGGGTCATTCCACCCCTCACCCCGGCCCTCTCCCCGTTGAGGGGAGAGGGAGGGAAAACTTCCGCCCTCGAAAATTTTCAGCCCGCTCCTACGGCGCTGTCACCCGCACACGGTAAAACTTCTGCGCCGCGTTCGTGGCCCCGTCGCTGATCGTCACCGCGTTGGCGGACGCCGGATGCAGCGGGCGGTTCTCCGGCACGTTCAGGAACTGCCAGGCGAGGGGCGGCGTGAGATTGGTCGCGATTTCGACGGGGGTGGCGCGGTTAGCTGCTTGCGTGAACCGCACCGCCCCACCGCCGTTCGCAGCCAGCACGCCGATGGCGTGATCAAGTTCGTCCAGCCACCCGCTAGATCATTTGTAGTCCCCGCGCTCAACAACGCGACGGCTTGCGTGTCGAACACCGAGGAGGCGAGGGGAGGCATCTGTGAAATTTAATGCACGGAGAGGCGCGCGCGGTGTTTTGAGTGTTTGGACAACGGACGTAACAAAACTTGATTGCCACCCCAAAGCAAACTTGGAGTGCCGTTCACTTCCACCAACCTCTCCCGCCTGTGAATCAATTGACACTCCCTTGGACGGTAGGCACTGTGCGCCCACTTTATGGCAGAATTAAGCGGAAATTTACTTGTCGCCCAATCCGGCGGACCCACGGCCGTCATCAACGCCAGCATCGCCGGCGTCATTCAAGAGGCCGGCAAGCATGAGCAGATCGAGGAGATTTACGGCGGGCTGAACGGCATCTTCGGCATCCTCAACGAGGATCTCATCGACCTCCAGGACGAGAGCAACCGCGCCATCGAGGGACTCAAGCACACGCCCGCCGCCGCCCTCGGCACCTGCCGCTACAAGATCGATTTCAAGAACAAGCCCGAGCAGGCCGCGAAGGACATGGACCGTTTGTTCGAGGTCTTCCAAGCCCACAACATCCGCTTCTTCTTCTACGCCGGCGGCAACGACTCGCAGGACACGGCTCACAAGATTCACGAGGAAGCCATCAAGCGCTCCTGGGATATGCGCGTCATCGGCGTGCCCAAGACCATCGACAACGATCTCCCCCACACCGACCACTGCCCCGGTTACGGCTCCGTCATCAAATACAATGGCGCGACCGTCATGGAGATTGCCTTTGACGTGGGCAGCATGGCCACGGACGACGGGGCCTGCTGCATCGTGGAAGTCATGGGCCGCGCCACCGGTTGGATCGCCGCCGGCTCCGTGCTGGCCAAGCGCAACCCGGATGACGCCCCGCACATCGTTTTGCTCCCCGAGATTCCGCTCAACGAGGAAGCCTTTCTCAAACGCGTCCAGGAAACCGTGGACCACCTGAACTACTGCGTCGTCGTGGTCGGTGAAGGTTTGAAGAACAAGGCTGGCGAGGAAATCGCCGCCGACAAATCCCGCGTTGATGCCTTCGGCCATGCCGTCCTCTCCGGTGCGGCGGAACACCTCGCCGATCTGGTCAACGACAAGCTCAAGCTCAAGAGCCGCAGCGTGAAACTCGGCTACGCCCAGCGCGCGGCCAGCCACTTCGCCAGCGCCACCGACATGCTCGAAGCCTCGGCCTGCGGCCAGGAAGCCGTCAAGGCTGCCATCGACGGCCAGAGCGGGTTCATGGTCAAAATCATCCGCGTGCAGAGCAACCCCTACAAGTGGAAGCTCGGTCTCCAGCCCCTCGGCGACATCGCCAACGTCGAACACTTCGTCCCGCGCGACTGGATCAGTGAAGACGGCTTCATGCCCAACGAGAAGTTCGTCGAATACGCCCGCCCGCTCATCGAGGGTGAAGTGAAGTTCCCCGTCGAAGGCGGCCTGCCCAAGTACGTCGTCCTGGAAAAATTCCCCGTCGGCAAGATGCTGCCCTCCCGCACCTAGGCGGCGGAAGGCGGACAGCTGTCAGAAAACCGTCGCAGGCGCCCAGAGCCGGCGGCGGTTTTTTGTTCTTCAGACCGAATAATGCGGCGGCTTGGCGTTGTTCGCGCTGATGCGTTCCATCTCCATGTTCTCGACGGCGCTGGAGACCTTGTGATTTTCCTTCTGCAAGCGGCCCAGCAGCCGGGACTGCTCCACCACCACGCCGTTCAGTTCTTCGTATTGCCGCTCCAGATGCGCGAGGTGCGATTCAATCCTCGCCAGCCGCACCGCCATGTTGTTGGTCCCGCCCTGCTCTTCGCTCATGCCGCCAGTGAAGCACGATTGCGCGCGCACGCGAAGGTTGTTCTGAAGGGAGGGAAGAATCGGTGTCTCGCGAAGGACGCGAAGGGGGCGAAGGAATCGGAACCCGGAAAACTTTTCTCCATCCTTCGC
>JAYVWQ010000316.1:0-4597 GCA_043785945.1 Akkermansia sp. | reverse complement strand
GCCGCCGCGCCCGCCACCGAGCCGGTGCTGCTCGCCCGCCTCGAACGCAAGAGCAGTGACGTGAACACGCGCAATGCCGCGCTCGAAGACCTGGCCAAGCTCCACAAGACGGATCGCGCCACCGAAGCCGTGGCCGCGCTGGGCCGGCTCGATCAGGCTGACGCCTCATTGCAAACGATCAACGATCTCGCCCTGCTCCTCACCGCCATGCCCGATGGTTTGGGCAAGCAGCGTGGTGAATTGCAACGCTTGACCAGCGACACGCATCAGCCCGCCGTGCGTCGCGCCGCTTCCGCCGCGCTCGTGGCGGCGGATGGCAAGCCCGATCCCGCCTGGGCGCGGACCGTGGAAAATCCGGGCGCCCGGGTGCTCTTGATTGATTCCATCGTCATGCTCGCCGACCCGTCCCTGCGCGCGAGCTTCCAGCCGTTCCTGGTCGCCGTGGTCAAGGGCGCTGAGACCCGTCCCGAGGTGCGCACGGCGGCGTTGCGCGCCCTGCCCCTCATGGGCACGGACCACGCCGAGCAGAACTTCCGCGTGATCGCCACGCGCGTTGGAGCCGGCCAGAATGTGGTGGCCGGCGCGGGTGCCATTCGCAAGCTGCCGCAGACGGCGTGGGCCAGGAACCAGGCCGGGCCGGTGTCCGAGGCCATTTTGAAATGGGCGCAGAATGTCCCCGCCGCCCAGCGCACCGAGCAGTCGTTCGTCGAGACCGTGCAGGTGGGCATGGACATGGCCACGTTGCGGCCCGCCGCCGATTCCGCCCGCGTCCGCAGCGCGCTGCTCGACCTCAGCGTGAGTGTGTTCGTGATCAAGACCGTGCGCGAGCAGATGCGCTACGACGTGGGCCGCCTCGTGGTCGTGGCCGGCCAGCCCTTCGAGATCATCTTCGAGAACGACGACATGATGCCGCACAACCTCGTGGTCGTGCAGCCCGGTGCGCGCGAAGCCATCGGGGCGGTCACGGACAAAATGCAGCCCACCACGCTCGACAAACAGGGTCGTCCGTTCATCCCGGCGGACCGTGCGCTGGCCGCAAAAATTCTCGGGGCCACCAAGCTCATCGAGCCGGGCCAGAAGGAGACGTTGAAACTCACCGCGCCGACGCGGACCGGCACACACGAATACGTCTGCACCTTCCCCGAACATTGGAAGAACATGTTCGGCCAGCTCGTGGTGGTGAAAGACAAGGCCGCGCTCCTGCAAGCCAGCGCCGAACCCGTGCCCCAACAACGTGCGGAGGCGGGCGGGCATAATCATTGAGCGGACTGACGACCGCCGAACATGCACATCATCACGCGCAAGCGGTTGAATGAATTTGCGGCGAAGCACCCGACCGCGACCAGCGGGCTGGCCCACTGGTACCGGACGCTGAAGAAAAACAACTTTGCCAGCTTCGTCGAACTGCGGCGCGCATTTCCCCCCGCCGATCAGGTGAGCGGGCTGACGGTGTTCAACATCGGGGGCAACAAGGCTCGCTTGATTGCCGCGATGCACTACAATCGGCGCAAGGTTTACATTCGGGCCGTGCTGACCCACGCCGAATACGACACGGAAAAATGGAAAGAGAAGTAGCCATGTCCACAACTCAAATTGAAAAAGCTTTTGCCGTGTGGCCGCAGGTCGAGCCGACCCTGCGCGTGCCGCACACCGACCGCGAATACCGCCAGCTCGTGAAGCTGCTCGACCGCCTCATCGACGAAGTGGGCGAGGACGAAGGGCACCCGCTCGCCTCAATGATGGAAGTCCTCGGCGTCCTCATCGAGAAGTACGAGGACGAGCATGTGGAGGAACTGGCGTGAACGCGCTCCTGCAAACCAGCGCCGAATCCATGCACAACAACGCGACGACGCAGCGGGGGATAGTTATTGGTGGGGAGGTTTGGAGTTAATTTTATGCAATGTCCTCATTGCAAATTTTACAAGACACACTGCGTTTACCTAGATCACAAAGAGGTTGGACGGGAACCTAATCCAGTAGGCACGGGCGATTCGCTATTCACGATTGCTATCTACGGCGGCATCATATTTTTAATTTACTTCATTGGAGCCGCGATTGTCACAGTGGGTTCATTCATTTTTCTTCGGAATGCGGTTGTCGCCGCAAACGTAATTTGGGCGCTTCTGACTGTAGTGGTTTCCGCACTTTTGTTTTCCACTTATTTGAAGAAGGCAAACACTCGAACAAAGGCAATCGAACAAATTATTCGTTCTGACTACGAATGTAGACACTGCGGTTACGAGTGGTCGATTTATCCATAGCCGGCATCACCGCTAGTCCCGAAAGGGCGTCATTCGTCAGCTCGGGGCGTAGCCCTGGGTCACGGCCCGCAAAAAATTCTCCAGCCCTGCCAAGGCGGAACCATCTTCCGTTTCCCGGCCCATTCTGTAACATCCCTTCGTGCGTCCCTCAAAAATCATCATCGCTTGTGCGCCTCGTGCTGCGGGCCAGACGGCATGAACACTGTCACTACACCGAGGATAGAATCCCGCCGGGCCTGCGCTTTCCGCTGCGTGATTCTCGCCGCCACGCTGCTCGGGATGCTGGCCAGCCTGAAGCTCTGGCTCACGGCCCGGACGTTTCCATTGCTGCCGCTGGGCGGTCTGCCCGCCGTGCCTGCGCCGTGGGATGCGGTGCTGCTCGGTGGGCTGATGCTTGCACTTCTTGTGGCGGTGTGCTTTCACCGTCCCGCCGTGATCTTTTTTCTACTCGGCAGCCTGTTCCTTTACTGCACCGACCAGAACCGCGGACAGCCGTGGTTTTATCTCTATTGGATTTTGCTGCTGCTCACGCTGTTGCCGGAGGCTACGGCACTGGCGGCGGCGCGCTTCGTTCTCTCGGCGGTGTACATCTGGGCGGGCGTGCAGAAGTGCGGGCCGGATTTTCAACGGCTCGTGGTGCCGTATCTCATGCAGCCCGTGTCGAACTGGTTTCCGCCCGGACTCGCGAGCTGCGTTCAATGGCTCATCAGCGCCACGCCGGCGGTGGAAATTTTCATCGGATTTGCGCTCTGGATTCCCCGGCTGCGCCTCGGGGCCATCGCGCTGACCATCGTGGTTCACGTTGTCGCCCTGCTGGTGCTCGGCCCGCTCGGCCACAAATACAATGCCGTGGTCTGGCCTTGGAATCTCGCGATGGTTGCTTTCGTCGTTGTGCTGTTCCCACCGGTTCGCCTCAGTGAATCATGGCGGCAGCTCCGTCGTTCTTTCATCGGCACCGGGATCGTCGCTCTCGTCACACTCCTGCCGTTGCTCAGTTACTCGGGACGTTGGGATTCCTATTTCTCGTTCGCGCTCTATTCCGGCAACACCGCCACCGCCGATCTCTTCATCACGCCAGCTTTGGCGGAACACTTGCCGCCGGAACTGAAATCGTTCGCGCATCCGTTGCATCGCGATGTGGTGGCGGCGAATCTCGAGCTGAACGGCTTGTGGATTTTCGACATTCAGTCGTGGGCGCAATCCGAGCTGGGCGTGCCGCCCGTGCCGGAGCCGCGCAGTTATGTTTCCGCCGCCCGTTACGTCGCCCGTTTCGCGCTCGGCCCGAACGACGCGCAACTGCTTATCCAGCCACGCGGCGGCCCGCCGCAAGTCTATCGCGCGGCGGATTTGAAATAGTCGGAGCGGCTAAGAAGTTTGGTGGCCAAGGCCATCATGGTAGGGCGCATCGCTCCGCGCGCGCCGTCGGATCGGAAAGACGTAAACGAAAGGCCAAAAACTCCACCGGCACGAACCGCCCCATGCCCACAGTCCTTTCCACGCTTCACCCCGGCGCGCGCGGAGCGACGCGCCCTACCTTTCTCGTTTCAGAGACTGCCGTTCCATCAATCGTCATCCTCATCCACGCCCGCCGTTACCGCCCATTCGGGATACGGCGCGGCGCTGCCCTTCATGGCGTGCCAGAGGATGCGATTTAACACGTCTTCCGGACAGCGATCCGGCTGGGCCAGCGGCAGCTTCGCGGAGACCACGGCATTCTTGCGCAGCAACGGATCGAGCACGGCCTGGGGCGCGGGGTTCATTTCATCGAGCGCGATGTTGCTGGGTCGCGCGCGGAACGGCGTGAAGTCCGGCCTGTCGGTGAAACAATCCGCCATCGGCGTGGCCGTGGCGTCGAACTGATTCATGGGCGGCAGACCGAGGATTTGTTCCATCGTGCGCAGCAGGCTGGTGGTGTTGTACTGCGTGCTGATGACTGCGCCGCGTTTCGTGTAGGGACTGACGACATAGGCCGTGGTGCGGTAGCCGCTCACATGATCCCAGCCCGCCTGCGGATCATCCTCGATGGCGAAGATGACCGTCTCGGGCCAGAAGCGGCTCCGGCTGATCGCCTCGACGATGCGACCGAAGGCCAAGTCATTGTCCGCGACGTGCGCGGCGGGCGTGGGCGCTCCCACTCCGGTGCCGCTGGTGTGATCGTTGGGCAGACAGATGAGCGAGAGGTTGGCAAATTTTCCGTCGTGCTCGCCCTGTTGCAATTCCTTGATGAACTGGTCGGCGCGAAATTGATCCGGAATGTCCATGTCCCAGCCCACCGTGTTGGTGTTCAGCACCGACTTGAGCGAAGCCACGGCGGGACGACTCCAAATGTTAATCTC
>JAYVWQ010000315.1:0-7004 GCA_043785945.1 Akkermansia sp. | reverse complement strand
GTCGTAGTTCACGACATGCGAGATGCCGTCCACGTCAATGCCGCGCGCCGCGATGTCCGTGGCCACGAGCACCCGCACCGCGCCGGACTTGAAATCTTTAAGCGCGCGGAGGCGCTGGTTCTGGGAACGGTTCGAATGCAGCGTGGCCGTGCGCACGCCTTGCTGCTCCAGTTTGCGCGCGATGCGGTCGGCCCCATGTTTCATGCGCGCGAACACCAGCACCATGTTCATGTCCGGGTTGACCAGCAGATGCGCGAGGAGCGCGGGCTTCAAATGCTTCGGCACCTCATAAACGAGTTGCGTGACCGTCTCGGCGGGATTGGCGCGACGCCCGATCTGCACCGTGCGGGGCGAGTGTTGGAACTCGTGCGTCAGCACTTCGATCTCCTTCGAGAGCGTGGCCGAGAACATGAGCGTCTGGCGCTTCTGCGGCAGCAAGCGAATGATGCGCCGGATGCTCGGCAGAAATCCCATGTCCAACATGCGATCCGCTTCGTCGAGCACGAGATATTGCAGCCCCGAGAAATCACCGCAGCGCTGCCCCATCAGATCGAGCAACCGCCCCGGACAGGCCACGACGATGTGAACACCCGAACGCAGCGCATCCATTTGCGGACGCTCGCCCACGCCGCCGAAAACAGTGGTCATGCGCAGCGGCAGATGCCGGGCGTAGGCGCGCACATTCTCCTCGATTTGCAAAACCAGTTCGCGCGTGGGGGCCAGGAAGAGCGCCTTGGTGCCACGCGTCTGTCCTTGCGCGAAGGAGGCGGCCAGCTTGGTGAGGATGGGCAGCGTGAAAGCCGCCGTTTTGCCCGTGCCCGTCTGGGCAATGCCGATCAGGTCATGCCCGGCCAGCACCGGCGGAATGGCCGCCGTCTGAATGGGCGTCGGTTCGGTGTAACCGGCCTCCTGGACGGCCTGCAAAATTTTCGGATCAAGACCCAGCACGCTAAATGACATAGAGATGGAGCCTGCCAGACGAACCGTCCGCACGCACGAACCAAAAAGAACTCTTTTGGGTCCGCAGGGCGAAGAACCGAAGGAAGAGCCTCACGCGAAGGCCGCAAAGGTCGCAAAGAAGGAGGCAGTTGTTGCTTCGCGACCTTCGCGGCCTTCGCGTGAGGCTTTTCTCCCTGCGTTCCGGGCGATACGCGCTGTTACGATCAGTCCATACCTCACCCAAATTTCATCCGCAGGTTGTCTTCTCTAAAATTTTCGGCACACTGGCGGCGAGGTTCACATGGCTTTCAAATCATTGCAGGGACAACTGCTGCTGGATAACGGACGACTCCAAGGTTCGTTCTTCCATCACACCGCGCTGCTCATCTGCCAGCACAACCCGGACGGTGCGTTTGGGCTGATTCTCAATCGTCCCGCCGGCCCCAAAGTCGGCGACGTGCTGGTGGCCGATTTGCCGGAAGCGCTGAAGGCCAATGACTTGTTCCTCGGCGGCCCCGTGCAGCCCCAGGCGCTGAGCTACCTCCATTCCGATCACTTTTTGCCCGACGCCAACGTGCTGCCCAACTTGCAGCTCGAACATGAGCTGGACGATCTGGTCGAGCTAGCCACCTCGTTCTCGGCCACGCAGCGCATCAAGGTTTTTGCCGGCTACGCGGGCTGGAGTCCGGGCCAGCTCGACGACGAAATGAAGCGCGATACCTGGCTGACCCACCCGGCCACGCTCGATTTGGTGTTTCACCATCCGCCCGCCGATCTGTGGCCCATGATTCTGAAGCTAAAGGGTGGGACTTACCGGCTGCTCGGACAGGAGCCGGATGACCTTTCGTCGAATTGAATCTGGAGCGCCGGGCCGGCGGGTTCATCCCTAACTTTACTTGGACGGAGCGGCCTTGAATTGCCGGGCATGAATCCGCGCCACATCTCCCATGTAGTGCGTGGCCGTGGCATCTGAAGCCGCCATCAGGATGTGCTCCCGAGCTTTGCTGGTCTCGCCGAGCACCTCGAAATAAAGCCCGAGATACAGGTGGGCATAGAACAAAGCCTCGCGCGCCCGCGCGCCACCGGGCTGGCGGGCCGCCGTCAGAACCGCTTCGACGGTGCCGGGGCCACGGTAGAGGGCGTCGATCTCGGACATGGGAATGCGTCCATCCGTCCCGACCGCAATCATGGAGGCGCGCGCATTGGTCACGCTGCTTTCACGCGCGGCGCAAAGGAAATGCCAGGCGGAGTTCTCGACATCATTGGGATTGACCGTGCGGTGGGACTCAAATTGTTTGCGCCCGTCGGCAAAACGCCCCGCGTAATAGAGCGAGATGCCGCGCTGCCAGTGGTAGGGAGCCTGCGTGGGAACCAACTCCAGCACGCGATCAAAATCGGCCACGGACTCCTTGAAATGCCCGGCCTTGAAGTTGATTTCGCCGCGCCCTTGCCAGTAGGGCGAGGCTTGAGGTTCTAGCTTGAGCGCCTGCGTTAGATCCAAGATCGCCGCGTCGAACTGACCGGCGCGTTCCTTCAACCGCGCGCGCAGCACGAAGGGCTGGGCATTGCTGGGGTTCTCCGTGACCACCTGATCACAGAGCTTCAGCGCCGCAGGCGGATTGGTCCGGGCCACCCGGCTAACCTGGCGCAAGGCCGCATCTAAATCCTCGGCCGCCGGGGTCCGAATCAGACTCAGGTGAACCGCGAGGACGATGACCAGAATCGGGAATGAGCGCATTTTTCCTGACAGAATCCAGGGACGTTCAAGGGCGGCCCGCCGGGCGGTGAAGCCGACCGAGTCAGGCTTTCTTGGCGACTTTTTTAGCGGCGGAACCGGTGGCCTTCTTGGCCGCAGGGCGGGCGACTTTAGCCGCCGGCTTGACGACTTTGACGGCCGCAGCGGGAGCCTTGATCACCGGGTTGGCAACTTTGGTGATCTTTTTGATCGCGGCGTTGCCGTCCTTGGTGTCGAGGAGCACGGCTTTGTGGGTGGTGAGCATTTCCTGGACGCTGGCGATGTTGGCCAGTTGCGTCGGAGCCCGACGATTGTCGAGGGTGCGAAAGTGTTTGTAGCTGGCGAGACGTTTGCCCATCTCCAAAATTTCGATGTGGCTGTCTTGCAGTTTCCAGATTTGCCCCTTGACCAAAACCAAGGCGGCGGCGCTCTTACGATTCAATTTCATATCATCAAACTTTCCCGAGACACGATCCCGCGAATTGTGGAGGACTTTAGCGAAATGATTGACTCAAGCAATCATTCATTGAGGCAATTATGACCAGCCCAAGCCCGGGCCTGTTCAATAATCTTGTCGATGGTCCTGATCCGGGATCAAGGGCCGCGCCCAGCCTTGACCCCGTTCGCCGGACAGTGCTGCAATGCGCCGGATGAAATCACTGTGCTCTCTCCTCGCCGCGCTGGTGTGGGTCGCCTCGTCCTGGGCGGGCGAACTTCAGGAGGCCGCAGGACAAGGTGACGCGGCCAAAGTGCGCGCTCTACTCCAGGCCCATCCTGCCGCCTTGAACGCCCGGGACGGCGGCACCACGGCCCTGCATGAAGCGGCCCGCGCGGGTCATCTGGCCGTGGTCCAATTGCTCGTGGAAAAGGGTGCAAACCTCAACGCCCCCGACTTCAGCGGACTCACCCCGCTCAAGCTCGCGCTGGGCCGACGCCAGACGCAGGTCGCGGATTACCTCCGGCAGCAGGGCGCTCTGGAGAAGACGGTCGCGGCACCACGCGCCCCGGTTGCGACGAACGCCCCGGTCGCATCCAAAGCACTTTTCGGCTCCACCAATGCTCCCAAGTTAGCCACGCCCAACCAGGCTTCAATCCGGCCAGCGACACCACCGCCCACGAGAGAAACTCCGCCCACGGAACGCGAACTCCTCGCCGTCACCATTCCCATCCACGACGCCGCGCGCGCGGGCAATCTCGAGCAGATTAAACAACTCTTCGCCAGCGCGCCCTACCTTGTGGATGCCACGGATGAAAAAGGTCTCACGCCGTTGCACGTCGCCGCCGCGAACCAGCAGTACGCCACGGCGCAACTGCTGCTCATTCTCCGTGCGGCAGTGAACGCCCAGTCCTTCACCGGCCAGACGCCGCTGCATGTGGCCGCGCGTCACGGCGACCTGACGATGGGTGAACTGCTGCTGACCAACCGCGCCCCCGTGGATGCTCGGGACAAATTCGGCAACACCCCCCTGCTTACCGCGCTGCAAACCGCCCTGGGCGACGTGGTGGAAAAACAAACCACCCTCCTCAACCCCAAGGGCGTCAACGTGTCGGTGCTGGCCGCGCAGCAGCAACAGTTGAACTTCGTGCGCCTGCTCCTCGCCTCCCGCGCCGACGTCAACGTGCGCAACACGGACGGCGTTACTCCCCTCGTCGGAGCGGTGAGCCTGGGCAACGAGCCGGTCGTGAACGCGTTGCTCAAGGCCCAGGCCGACGTCAACACGGCGGATGGCGCCGGTCTCACTCCTTTGCACCTCGCAGCCGGCCGCGGACAAGCCGCCATCGCCGACACCCTCATCCGCCACCGCGCCGGGCTGAACACGCCCGATGGTCGCGGCGAGACGCCGCTCGGCCACGCCTTGCGCGCGGGCCACACCAACACCATTGCCCTGCTCCGCCGAGCCGGGGCCACCACCGGTCAGATGCGACCTCTCAACGCCACCGAGCAAAGTCTGGTGGATTTTTATCAACGCACCGAACTGACCCTGACTCGCGGCAGTGCGGCGGAAAAAAGCCGCACCCTGATCGCGCTGAATCCCACCGAGGCCGACACCAAACGCATGTTCCCCCGGCACGCCGCCACGGCCTGGAAAGTCGTGGAAGATTTGAACCGGCAAATCAAACAAGCGTTCAGCCGCTCGCTGCCCGACGCGGATCTCGGCAAAGAAATCTGGCGCATCCGCCCCGATCCGCCCGGCCTCACCGCGCAGGAATGGAGGGAGCGCCTCTGGCTCGCGCCGGAACTGCCCGTCCTCTCGCTCGCCGTGGAAAAGACCGGCGGCACCACGCGCCCCGGCGATTACTGCTTCGTCCACGGCCACTGGGTCATCCTCCCGCCGCTCCGCGCCATCGCCGCGCAGCAGGCGGCGGCCGACCGCGCGGCGGGTCGCTGAGAGGAAGAGACGTGAAAGTCGCGTTCGTGGCGCGGACATTCTTGCCGGCAGATTTCGACACTTTCCAGCGCCGAGGTTCCTCGCGAAGCACGCTGGAACTGTCCCGATGCACCGCTGAATCAGGGGCGAATTTTTAAGACTTGTGACCCCAGGCCGTGGAGCGGCGGAGCGCGGAGACACGGCTGAATGACTTGGCAATCACTTCGCGCTGGCGCGCGCCGGCGTTTGTTCCTAGAACTGCGGTTCAGCAAAATCTCATCTCAAACATTTATGGCGGAACGCATCGGATTTGTCGGAGTCGGACGCATGGGCGCGAACATGGCGCGACGGCTCAAGGAGTGTGGGCATCCCATCGCGGCGGTGTTTGATGTGAACCGCCCGCTCGCCGCCAGCCTCGCGGAAGAAACCGGCGCGGAAGTGTGCACCACGCTGGCGCGCGTCACCGAGTTGTCGGATGTCGTCATCACCGTGGTCACCGATGACCGGGCGATGCGCAAAATTTTCTCCACCAAGGGGGACAGTCTGCTAGTGAAGGCGGCGGGCAAGGTGTTCATCAACTGCGCCACTGTTTCGCCCGAAGTCCACGTCGAGGTCGAGAAATTGGCCAAGCGCGCCAAGGCCCAATCGCTCGAAGCCTGCATGGCCTCCAGCATCACGCAAGCGCGGCAGGGCACGCTCTATCTCATGTGCGGAGGCGCGGAGGCGACTTACCAAAAGGTGCAGCCGCTCCTGCAAAAACTCAGCGACGACGGCAAACTCCTCCGTTACATCGGCCCGGCGGGCACGGCGGCGCAAGTCAAGGCGCTGGTCAACATGGTGATGAACATCAACACCGCCGGGCTGGCCGAGGGACTGGCGCTCGGGCAGGCGCTGGGGCTGGACCTGACCACGCTGCGCGAAGTCTTCTCCCAGACCGGAGCCAACTCGCGCGTGCTTGCAACCGACGGCGAGGACATGCAGAACCGCGACCACGCCTGCTACTTCTCCGCCGGTCATGCGGCCAAGGACTCGGGCATCGCGCTGGCCCTCGCGAAGAAAAAGCAGATCAACGCCCCGCTCGCTCTCGCCGCGAAGAAGCAGTTCGACCGCATGGTGCGCGAAGGGCTGGGCGGTCTCGACAAGTCCGGCATCGCCGAACTCACCTTCAAAGGCCGGCACAAAATGAAACCCGCCCGCCGCAGCGCGAAGAAATCCTGACTTATGAAACGACGCGAATTTATCCGGGGCCTGACGGGCGCGAGCGCCGTGCTGCTCACCGGCGCGGCAGACCTCGCCGCCGAGGAGACCGTCACCCTGCCCTTCGAGAACGGCGAGCGTCCGCTTGTGGCGTATCCGCAGAAGCGCCCGCTCATCCGCCTCACGGCGCGTCCGCCGCAGTTGGAGACGCCCTTCGCCGTCTTCAACGAAAGCGTTCTCACTCCCAACGACGCCTTCTTCGTCCGCTACCACCTCACGCTTTCCCCGCCGTCGATGGAGGTGCTGGGCGCGGACAAGTTCCGCCTCACCATCAAAGGGAAAGTCAACACGCCGCTCACGCTGTCCGTGGCGGAATTGAAGACGCAGTTCGCCGCCGTGGAAGTGGTGGCCGTCAACCAATGCTCCGGCAATTCGCGCGGCTTCTTCCAGCCCCGCGTCCCTGGCGGGCAGTCCGGCCACGGCGCGATGGGCAATGCCCGCTGGCGCGGCGTGCGTCTCAAGGACGTGCTGCAAAAAGCCGGCGTCGCGGCGGGCGCGAAGCAGGTTACCTTCAACGGCCTGGACGCCCCGCTCCTGCCGAAGACGCCGGACTTCATCAAGGCCCTCGAGATCGATCAGGCCCTCGATGGCGAACTCATTCTCGCCTACGAGATGAATGGCGAGCCGCTGCCTTGGCTCAATGGTTTCCCCCTCCGCCTCGTCGTGCCCGGCTACTACGGCACCTACTGGGTCAAACACGTTCA
>JAYVWQ010000314.1:0-19106 GCA_043785945.1 Akkermansia sp. | reverse complement strand
CCGTTCCTCGGCGACAATGTTCGCGAGTGGTTCCTCCAACTGCTGGATGGTGCGCGCGCCGTTCTGATAGGCGCGCGTCTTGAACGGGTTCTCACCCTTGAGTTCGAGCAGCAACCCGATGTCCACCAGAATGTCCGCGACCTGATCCTTATCCATGCGGCGGAGTGTGCGCAACGGGCCGCCCGTTGGCAACCGGCGGAAGCGCGATGGATGGGATCGGGGTGTTACGCTCCGCGGCTCGGTGAATCCGAACGCTCCCGCTGCGCGAGATACCACCGCACCGTTTCCCGCAGCGCGTCCGGGAAAGACGCTTGAGCCTTCCAGCCCAATTCCCTCTCCAGCTTCGACGGATTAATCGCATAGCGCCGGTCATGCCCCGGACGATCCGCGACATGGGAAATCAACTGACGGGAATTGCCGCCCAGTTCCGGCACCAGCTCATCCACGAGATCGCAAATCTGCTCCGCCAGGGCGCGGTTCGTCAGCTCGCACCGCGCGCCGATGTTGTAGGTTTCGCCGATGCGTCCGCACGTCAGCACCTGCCAGAGCGCCTCGGCGTGATCCCGTGCAAAAATCCAGTCACGCACCTGCCCGCCGTCGCCGTAAAGCGGAATGGGCTGCCGCGTGCAGATGCTCGCGAGGATGACGAGAATCAATTTCTCCGCGTGCTGATACGGACCGAAGTTGTTCCCGCAGTTTGTGATCACGGCGGGGAAGCCGTAGGTGCGGTGATACGCCCGCACCAGCAGATCCGCCGCCGCCTTGCTCGCGGCGTAGGGTGAACTCGGCGCGTAGGGCGAACTTTCCGTGAACGCCCCCGTATCTCCGAGGCTGCCATAAACTTCGTCGGTGGAAACGTGCAGGAAGCGCCGGCCGTCCCAGGCCCCCGCCCACACGGCGCGGCAGGCTTCGAGCAGATTCATCGTGCCCACGACATTGGTGTGGATGAACGCGTCCGGCCCCGCGATGGATCGATCCACATGACTCTCCGCCGCGAGATGCAGCACATGCGTGATGCCATGCCGCGCCACGACCTCGACCACGGCCGCCTTGTCGCGCAAGTCCGCGTGTTCGAAACGATACTTGGGATGCGCCGGAATGACGCCGAGGTTCGCCGGATCAGCCGCGTAGGTCAGTGCATCAAGATTGACGAGCAGCAACACTTCAGGGCGCTCAATGACGTGATGAATAACATTCGCGCCGATGAAGCCGCAGCCGCCGGTGATAAGCAGGTTCATTTTCCAAACTCGATGATGATCTCTTTTGCACCCGCTGGCACAGCCGTTTCGATGGTGCGCCCGCCCGGCCAGCGCGCGACCACATGCGTGGGCACTGCGCGCATCCCGAGCACAGCTATGGCGCTGTCCTGCGAGAGATAGCCGGAGCCGCCGTGCAATTCACGCGCCGGTCCAAGCCCGTCCGCATACTTCAAGCGCAGCGATGCGCCGACACCGTCCGGGTTGCCCGGCGGGCCTTTCAGCCGCACGCGCAGCCCGGGCTTGGCGTGCTGGTTGTGAAAGAGTTTCGTCTCCGCCCCATTCTGCGCGACCACGAGATCGACACGTCCGTCGCCGTCGTAATCACCCACAGCAGAGCCGCGCTGCTCGCCCCAGATTTTCACGCCCGACTCCTCCACCGTCATCGGAGTGAGGCGTCCCCTTCCGTCGTTGCGCAGCCACAGGCCGCGCCCGGCGTCGAGGCGCGGGATGTCTCTGCGGGTGGCGAAAAAGTTTTGCGCGAGGAACACATCGTCCGCGCCATCGCCGTCCACGTCGGCCACGTTCAGGCCAAAGACCGGGGCCCATTGCGCCTCAGCGGGCAGAGGCACGGCCTCGAAATGATCGCCGCGATTCAGAAAAACCATCGAGGCCAGCGTCGTGGCGCGCAGCTCCTTCGCCACGCTGAAACGCTCGCCCAGCATCTCGTTCACGCTGACCGACTTGAACGACGCGTGGGTGGGAAAGCGCCCGCGCAGGAACGGCATGGCGGGGGCCAGCATGGTCAGGTTCTCGCGCGGCAGGATGCCCTTCAACTCCGGCACTGTTTCAGCCTCGATGAGTTGCAACACGCCATCGCCCACCACGTCTCCGTAAAAAACCCGGGCCGGATTTTCCGCCGTGGCCTGATACGGACTGTTCCATCCCCAGTTCCCGGCGATGAGGTCGGGCCGTCCGTCGCCATCGAGGTCGCCGGTCGTCACGCTGCTCCACCATCCGGTGAGGTCGTTGAGCGTTAAGAGTCGAGAGTCGAGCGCAGCACCGGTCACGCGCGGGTTCCACGGGGCGAGCTGGCCGTGATTGTTGCGGAAGATTTTCAACGGCCCCCATTCGCAGGCCAGAATGAGTTCGGGAAAACCATCCCCGTCCAAATCGCTCCACCCCGCGCCACTGACCAAGCCGGCGTTTTGCAGCACGCGCGTGTTCTCCGCGTCCAGGACAAGCTGGCCCTTCTCTGATCGGAACAACGCCGACGCCACCGCCTCGGGATAGCGGCCCGGCCGCACGCGACCGCCGACGAACACGGCCAGCGTGCCGTCGCCTTTCAGATCGGCGACAGCGAGCGGCCCGGGCGAAGCGGCCAGCGTCACCGGCTGCGTGGTGACGGTCAGGCCTGACGGGCCGGCTTGAATCTGCAAGACCGCCGCCGCCGCGCTTTCGGCCTCGTAATTCGCCCGCGCCACCAGCAGAGACCGTGCGCCACTCGGCTCCGCCCACGCCGTCAGGCCGAGCAGATCATCCGACGCGTTCAGCGCCAGTTCGCTCTTCACGAAACCACCTTGCCCGTCCGCACGTAGCACCGACAGCGCGCCACCGCGCCCGCTGCCGATCACCAGTTCATCACGTCCATCTCCATCGAGATCGATCCACGCCACGCCCGGCCCGAGTTGGCTCAACTTCTTCGAGAGCAACGGCTGCCGCGCAAAATCATCGAAAGCTTCTTCATGATGCCGGTGCCCGAGCCGCGCGCTCACATCCTCGAAGAGCGCCCGACCTGGGACCTTGGACTTCGGATCTTGGACCGCCCCCGCCCCCGCCTCGTCGATTTCGTAAATGTGATTCGGGGCCGCGTTGCTCACCACGCTGCGCGTGCCATTCCGCCAGGTAACTTCGATGCGCAACTGGTTGGTCCGCGCCCCGGCGGCGAAGGTCCGCACCGGTTCATCCGCCGAGAGATAGCGCCCGCCGCAGACCATCTGCTGCGATTGCATTGGAACCGCGCCGCCGAAGACTTCGATCTTCGCCCCGAGGCCGTGCGTGTTCGGCGCGCGGCCTTTCAGTCGCACCGTCACGCGCGGCGCGGCGGAATCGTTGCGGTAGAGGAGCGCCGGGCCGTTGAGCGAACTCAGGATCACGTCGAGGTCACCGTCATTGTCGAGGTCGGCGCAGATCAGCCCGTGGCACACCTGCATTGAATCAAAGCCCCACGCCGCGCCCGTCTCCACGAAGGTGCGATCCCCACGATTGCGGAAACTATAATTCGGCGTGAGCAGCCGGGGAAAGGAACCCAACTGCCCGCGCGCCGCCTCCATCCCCTTCCCCACCGGCTTCGAGGTCGTGTCGAGATCCTGCGTGTCGTAGGCGTGGCCGTTGCTCACGAGCAGGTCTTCGTAACCATCGAGATCCACATCGAGAAAAGCCGGCGTCCACGTCCAGTCGGAGGCGGACAGACCGGCGAAGTCGGCCAGCTCCGCGTACGTGCCGTCGCCGCGATTCCAGAAGAGCGTGTTGCGGCGAATCTGCGGGCGGTTCTCGATCTCGCCGATCTGCGAAGGCACCAGGTTTGTCTCGATCATCTGCGTCATGCGCAGCGCATGCTGGCGACTCAGCATGTCCACCACGATGAAGTCATCGCGCCCGTCGCGGTCGAGATCGGCGAAATCCACGCCCATGGAAAAGTTGCTCGTCTGCCGCAGCGCCAGCCGGGGCAGCGCGCGAAAGTGCGCCTTGCCGTCATTCATCCAGATGCGGTCGGGCGTCTGGAAATCATTGCACACATAAATGTCGGGGAAACCGTCGCCGTTGAGGTCGCGAATCGCCACCGAAAGGCTCAGGTCCATCGGGGCTTCCTTGAGCGGACGTCCGTCCTCGTCGAGAAAGGTCCCGTCCGTCCAGGAGAGCGGCGTGAAATGCCCGCGTCCGTCGTTCAGATAAACCGCGCTCGGCTCGCCGGACTCGATCATCCGACCGTCGATGATTTTCAGCCGCCGCCCCGCGCGCCCACTCACCACCGGCTTGCCATTGACCATGCGCACGCTGATGTCCCCGCCCGAGCGCATGATGGTGTTCTCGCCGTAATTCGCCACGAACAAGTCCAGCGTGCCGTTGCCGTCGAGATCGCCCAGCGCCATCGAGGTGCTGCCCACCGGCTTGGAGACGAGTCCGGCAGCAACCGTGACGTTGGTGAAATGCCCGTTGCCCTCGTTGAGGAAAAGCGCGTTCGGTCCGTTGTTCGCGCTCACCAGCAGATCGAGCCGCCCGTCGCCGTTCACGTCGGCGAAAACCGCGCCCGTGGAGAACATGCCGGGACAGGCCACGCCCGCCGCCGCCGTCACATCCTCGAAGCGGAAGCCGCCGAGATTGCGGTAGAGCGTGTTGCGCCCTTCGCTCGTGCAGAAATACAAATCACACCACCCGTCGCCATCGAAGTCACCCGCCGCCACGCCCGAGCCGCTGAGGAGGTTCTGATTTTTCGTGGCCGTGGCGAGCGTGAGCAGATTGGTGAACCGCACGCCCGTCTGCTCCCCGCCCAGTAGAGTGAAGCCCGTCCGCCCCGGCAAGGCGGGTGCGACAGCGGCGGCGCGATAGCCGGGATGCGTTTCCCAAGTCAATGCTTGCGACCAGGCCGACGCGATCAGCGCCATCGCGCCCAGGCAGAAAATGCGCCCGCTTAGGAATTTCATCTGCGGCCAGCCTAACAAAAGCCGCCCCGGAGATGCTGCAATAAAAACGACCTCGTCCACCGCTCAAACTGGCGCGGACGATGCCCCAGCGCACGCAGCTGCCTTCCCAATGGTGCCGGTCGGTTTTCCCAGGATGGCGCCCACTTCCCACCTCACCACGCTTGGTTCCCCAATGAACGCGGCCCATGCCCTAAGACCGGGGGCCGCCTTCCGTGGGATGGCGCATGGCCCCGAATCTTCCCGCGCGCCTTCCCCCTCGCCGCGTCTTAGTCCCCAAGGCAGCGGTCCGGCCCCGCTCCGACGGCGAACCAGCTCCAACTGATCGGGGATTGTCGAGGGCCGCTGCCGAAGCTGGCTCTTCAGGTGCGAGTGACTGCCCGCTCTTATCCTGGGCAATACGCCAGTGGCGAGTATCGTGCGCTGCTGGCGGCTACGCCACGCGGGTCCAAGCCACGGCGGACTTCTTCCGCTCCACCGAAATTGATTTCAACCGGGTCCGGCGCCACAGCGCCCTCGGCTCGAGGTCACCTGGGAACTTTGAACTCCACCTCAACTAAACCTCACCCATGCGCCCCGCCTCTCCAAGATGTCCATCAAACCGGGTGAAGCCCAGGTTGCAAACCGGCAGCACGTTGGCGGCGTTCACCTTCACCGTCGCAGCTTGTCACAAGCCGTAGTTTTCCACCCTCTCTCCTTGGCCCCCTTCGCGTCCTTGGCGAGAGAATTTCTTCTCCTAAGCCCCGACCGCCACCGCGTCGCGCGGCACTTCCTTGAGAATCGCCTGGATGATGTGGTCGGTCGTGATGCCCTCGGCCTCGGCCTCGAAATTCAAAATCAAACGATGGCGCAAGGTGGGCGCGGCCACCGCCTCGATGTCGTCGAAGCTGACGTTGAACCGCCCCTGGGTGAGCGCACGGACCTTGCCCCCGAGGAGCAGCGACTGCCCGCCGCGCGGACTGCTGCCGAAACGGAGATACTGATTGGTGACGGCCACGGCGGTGTCGCTCTTCGGATGAGTGGCGAGGATGAGGCGCACCGCGTAGTCCTTCACATGCGAGGCCACGGGCACCTGGCGCACGAGCTGTTGCCACTCCATGAGCGCCGCGCCGTCGAGGATTTTGTTGACGGTGGCACGCCGGTTCTCCGTGGTGCGCGTGAGCACCTCGGTCAGCTCGGCCGCGCTGGGATAACCGACCACGAGCTTGAAAAAGAAACGGTCGAGCTGCGCCTCGGGCAGCGGATAAGTGCCCTCCTGATCGATGGGGTTCTGCGTGGCGAGGACGAAGAACGGCTCGGCCAGTTTGCGGATGTGGCCCCCGGCCGTGACGCTCTTCTCCTGCATGGCCTCGAGCATGGCGGACTGGGTCTTGGGCGTGGCGCGGTTGATTTCATCCGCGAGAACAATGTGCGCGAAGATGGGCCCGTGCTGGAACTGGAACTCGCGCCCGCCCTCGGGATTTTCCACCACGAGATTGGTGCCGAGAATATCGGCCGGCATGAGGTCGGGCGTGAACTGGATGCGGTTGAAGGAAAGTTCCAGCACCTCGCTCAGCGTGCGCACGAGCAGCGTCTTGCCCAGACCGGGCACGCCCTCCAGCAGCACATGGCCGCCGGAAAAAATGGCGATGAGCGTGCCCTCGACAATGTCGGCATGGCCGACAATGACCTTACCGATCTCGTCGCGCAGGGCGGTGTAGGTTTCGCGAAAGGCGGTGATTTGTTGCTCGGTACTCATGGTGTGTTGGCGAAAAGTGAAAATGTGCTGGAGGCTTTTGCTAGTTGCGCAAATCGACTTTCCTCGAAGTCGAAGAGTAGTAGGCGACTTCCACCGTCCCGGCATTTTCCTGCCAGGAGAATTTTGATGGTGAAGGGCCGTCAGGGAGAATGGGACGCAGTTGCTTCGAGTCTCGGTCGAACAAGAACAGCCTTCCACAACCACCCGCCGCCGCCGCGAAGAGCGCGAACCGGCCGCTCGGCGAAACCGAAATGATCTCCTTCTCTCTTTCAGTTCCCACCAAACCCAAACGCTGCGCATCGTGGTAAAGCTCCGCGAGGCGAACAGTTTGATACGACCCATTCCACAATTGCTTATCCGTCCGGTGGACAAGCCGGTATCCGTGGCCCAAACCATCTGCAACGCGATCCTTTTGGAGAAGGATCGCTATGAAAGCGAACATCGCGGTGACTAAAGCGATCCCAATGGAATACTTGATGAAGCGGGGACTCAGCTTGAGGGGACTTTTCATGTGAGAGGTTTGCGTGTTCAAAGCGTGGCCGCCTACTTCTTCAAGTCATCAAAATAATCCCGCACCGCGCCGCGATAGGCGCGCGGGACTTGATCCTGGTTGAGCGCGCTCTGGGCTTCGGTCTGCGCGGCGGTGGCGGATTCCTCGAACTGAACTTTGCTCTGCCCTTTGATGGCCACGCCCTTGAGCGTGATGCTTGGCATCTGGCCGCCGGGGGACATCTGGCCTTTGACCTTGGTGGGCTTGAGCGCCTCGTTCAAACTCGCGTCGCGCTCGGTGAGGCCGCGCGCATCCATGTCGGGACGCTGGATGCCAGAGTTGTCCACGGGCGTCTGGTTCATGTTCTGCGGGTAATAAGTCCAACCTTCCTCCGTGGCCCAGGTGCCGACGCCATTGGGGTTGTTAGCGCCGCCGTCTTTCCAGCCGCGACCTTTCCCCATGCCTTCGCCCGCGCCCTGGCACTGACCCCAGCCCTTGCCGGAAGCGATGGCCATCTGGGCGCGGTCGAGGGCGTCCATCATCTGCGCGAGCTGCTGCGCGTCGGCCATCTGCTGCGCGAGCTTCTCCAATTCCTTCGCGGCGGCGGCGAGCGATTGCGCGGCCTCGGACTTGGATTGCTGTTTCTCCGAGGGAGATTTCCCCGCGCTCTGCGCCTGCTGCATCTGCTTGACCGCGTCCTTCAAGTGCTCGGCCACCTTGCCATACTCGCTGGCGGGATCCACGGCCTTGGCGACCTCGTCGAGAATCTTGTCGAGCTGCTCCTTGCTCATCTGCCCGCCCTTCAACTGCTCGGTCATTTTCTCCAAAGTCTTTTGCGCGGCGTCGGTCTGCGCGGCCTTGAGCTGCTCGGCGAGGTTCTGGCCCAGCTTGACCCCGGCCTGCTGTTGCTGGAGGGCCTGCAACTGCTTGGCCATCTCGGCCAGCTTCTGCAAATCGTTGGCCGCGATGTTCATGTCCTTGACGAGCTGATCAATGTTGCCGTCCTGCAAGGCCTTGAGCGCGTCCTCCACGCTGTCCATGGGCAGGCCCGCGTCCTTCATCTGCTGCGCCATGTTGGAGAGCGCCTGCGACAACTGCTCGCGCGCGGCCTTGCCTTCAGGAGAATTTTTGTCGGGCAGATTCGCCGCCATCTGCTGCGCCTTGTCCATCTGCTGCTTGAACCCATCCATCTTCGCCGGGTCGTTGGCCGCGCCCGAACCGAGGGATTTTTGCAGCGAGTCAATCTGCTTCTGCATCCCGTCGGGACTTTGTCCGCCAGGCGTGGTGGCGTGTTCGCGCGCGGCTTTTTCGAGCGGCTTGAGCGCGGGATTGCGACCGAGTTCCTTGGCCTCGCTTGCGACCTTCTCGCGCACGCTGGCGATGCTCTTGAGCGCGTCAGCCTTGGTCAGCGAAACCTTGGCGAGCTGCTGGCCCAGCTCCTCGAGTTTCTCCAGCGCCTTCTGCGTCGGCTCCAGCGCGGGCGGTTTAGTTTCAATCGTGCGCTTGGCGATCTCGGTAAGTTGTTTGCCCGTGTCCTTGATGCTGGCGGCGTCGGCCTGCTTCTGGAGAAATTGCGTGGAACGATATTCCGGCGCGAAGCCCAAGCCCGCCGTGATGAGCAGAACAAGCAAAGCCCAGCGCGTGACACGCGGGAGGTGGAATGGAATCAAGCGCTTCGCATCCAGCCCCTGCGCGTGTTCGGAGGCATCGGCGAGCAACAGACTTTTCCACTCCGCGTCGGCGGGCGATTGCGAAACTTCCAGCGCGGTGCTGAGACGCTCCTTGAGGTTTTGTTTTCCATCCACCCAGCGCGCGGTCTCAGACACCGATGGTTTGAGCCAGCCACCATGCAACGCGCCCACGATCACGGCCACCGCTCCCGCCACCGCCGCGTAGGCGAGCCACATGGGGGATATGGGAAGAACTTTGTAGCACACCAGCGCGAGCAGCCCGATCACACTGGCCCAGAGCAACCCGCGCCAAGCCCCGCGCAAAGTACGATCCAAACGCCGCCGCCCGGCCGCCCGGTGTAGCGCCGACTCAATGGTGTGAAGCTCGCTCATGGTGAGCAACCGTGACCCGGCAGTCGTCCTTTGGCGAGGGCAATTGTTCCATCACTGCCGCTCATATTCGCCCTTGTTCACGCGCTTCAGGACGGTGAAGCCCGCCTTCTTCGCGTCCGTGATGGAAAGAGGCTTGAGCTTCTGCGGCGAGCTGAAGTTGGAAATGATTTTGCGCACCGGTTTCTTGCAGGCTGGACACGCCTTCACTTCCGGCGCACTGGCGGGACGGCGCAGGGTGAAACGCCCGTGGCACGCGGCGCAGGTCCCCTCGCACAACTCATACTCGTAAAGTGGCATGGAGAAATACTCGGCACTTGATGGGGCAAAGTCCAATGCCGAGATGGCAGTGGGTGATTGGAAAATTGGCTTATCGTCGGCGACTACCTAAGCTGCACGCATGGTTGCCAAACCAATTCAGTTTTTTAACCGCTACACAGGCCGTCTCGAAATCGAGACGGTCTATGGCGAGGGCTTTCTCCGTTGGACCTACGGCAACCCGCTGGGCCGTCTCGCGCTGCACGCGCTGGTCAAACGCTCGCTCTTCTCGCGCTGGTATGGCTGGCGCATGAACCGCGCGCACAGCCGCGCCAAAGTCGCTCCGTTCATGGCGCACTACGCGGTGGACGCGCGGGAACTGGCCGACGCGCCGGAGTCTTATCGCACCTTCAACGAGTTCTTCTTCCGCAAGCTCCAGCCCAGCGCGCGGCCCATCGACGCGGACCCGAACGCGGCGGTGTTCCCCGCCGACGGCCGGCATCTCGGCTTCCCCGACGTGTCGAAGATGGATGGCATTTTTGTGAAGGGCGCGGTTTTCGATCTGGGCAAACTGATTGGCGACCCGACGCTGGCGGCGCGCTTCCGCGAAGGGACGATGGTGATGTCGCGACTGTGCCCGGTGGATTATCACCGGTTCCATTTCCCCGTGGCCGGCGTGCCGGACGCGCCGCGCCTGATCAACGGTCCGCTTTACTCCGTCAGTCCCATCGCCTTGCGGCGCAACATCCACATCTTCACCGAGAACAAGCGCGCCGTGACCCGCATCGAGTCGCCGCAGTTCGGCACCGTGCTGTTGCTTGAAGTGGGCGCGACCTGCGTGGGCAGTTTTGAATACACGTTCACGCCTGGCGTGGCGGTGGTGAAAGGCGCAGAGAAAGGCTTCTTCAAGTTTGGCGGCTCCTCGACCATCACGCTCTTCGAGCGCGGGCGCGTGGCGCTGGCGGACGATTTGCAGCAGCACTCGGCGCGCGGCGTGGAGTTGTATGCGCGCATGGGCGACCGGCTGGGCACAAAAAACTGAAGGCTGAATTTGGATTCACGCGAAGCCAGTTTGTTCAGCGAACTCAAGGCGCTGCCGCGCGCCGCGTGGTGTCTCTTCGCCGGCACCTTCCTCAACAAGTTCGGCGCTTTCGTCATTCCCTTCCTCGCGCTCTATCTCCGGCAACGCGGTTTCACCAACGCGGATGCGGCCTGGGCGCTCGCCGCCTATGGCCTCGGCCATCTCGCGGCGTCCCTGCTCGGCGGTTATCTCACCGACCGCATCGGGCGCCGCCGCACCATCGTGCTCTCCATGTTCTCGTCCGCCGCCGCCATGCTCCTGCTCTCGGAGGCGCGCTCGTTTCCCGCCATCGTCGCCATGACGTGGCTGGCCGGTCTGACGACGGAGTTGTATCGCCCGGCCAGCAGCGCGCTCCTGGCCGATCTGGTTCCCGGGGAACAGCGCGTGACGGCGTTTGCCGCCTATCGCTGGGCGTTGAATGCAGGCTGGGCGTTTGGTCCGGCCACAGCGGGATTTCTGGCGAAGTATTCCTTTCAATGGCTCTTCATCGGCGATGCCATCTCGTCGGTGCTCTTCGGATGCGTGGCGTGGGCGACCTTGCCGCACGGCCTGCGCACCGGGGCCGCAAACGCCCCGTGGGCGGTGGCTTGGCAGACGATGCGCGCGGATAAACCGCTCCACAAGCTGCTGCTCGCGCAGTTCGCCATCGCACTCGTCTTCCTGCAAATGAGTTCCACGTTCGGGCTGCACGTCACGGCCAGCGGATTCTCGTCCGCGACGTATGGCGCGCTCATTTCCATGAACGGCGTGCTCATCGTGCTGGTGGAACTTTCGCTCACGCGCCACACCCGCCGCTGGCCGGTGCGCCCCACCATCGCGGCGGGATATCTGCTCATCGGGCTGGGCTTCGCCCTGTGCGGATTCGCGCACACCCTGCCCGCGCTCATCGGCGTGATGCTCATCTACACCTGCGGGGAAATGATCGCCATGCCCGTGGCCTCGGCCTACATCGCGGAAAGTGTGCCGCCGGATCTGCGCGGGCGTTACATGGGGGCTTATGGATTGATGTGGGCGCTGGGCCTGACCCTTGGCCCAAGCGCGGGCCTCAGCCTGCACGCCCACTTCCCGCTCCTCTTGTGGGGTGCGTGCGGCGTGCTCGGAGTCGTGGCCGCCATGCTCGTCATACAGTCGGGAAAGCGGAGAGAGATCTGAGTAGCCCGGCAAAAAAATCCGGCTTTCAACTCTTCGCCTGGCCTGCCCCGTTTTTCAGGACACCGACATCATCGAGACCTTCTCGTTCATCTCGTTGCGGGCCACGCCCTGGGCGCGCGGGTCGAGAGTCAGCCGGCCATCGATGGAAAACATGTAGTGATGATACCCGTGGTTGAGCTGCACTTGGACCGTCCAGTTGCCGTCATGCTGCTTCTCCATCGGGTGCGCGGCGGGATTCCAGTCATTGAAATCGCCCACGATAAAAACCTGCCGGGCCTCGGGCGCGAGGCAGTAAAAATTGACGGGCTTGATCTGGCTCTTGGCGGAGTAGCGGGCGGTGCCGCCCAGCGGTCGGGATAAATGCATGTATTTTGCTGTAATTATTTTTTGAACGCGCAGCGAAGTAATCTCACTTCAAAAATAAATCAATGCTCCGGCGGAAAAAACTTAACCAAGCGCGACACCACAACGTCACACGTCATCGCACATCTGTTTTGGAGTTTTGCCGGAGCCGGTGTAGCGTCGCGCCTGATTTTGAAACGTCCGAACCAGAAAAAAATATCTGCCGCCGGCTCGCCCCGGCGCCTCTCGCTTTCCCACCTCGTGCTCATCGCGTCCGGCATGATGCTCATGTTCCTGCTCGAATCGCTTTTCTGGCCGGGACGCGGCCTGGCCTGGCACCGTGATCAGGCGGCGGAGAAAAATATTTCCAGCGCCCCCGTTGCCGGAAGCAACACCCCGCCGTGGGGCTGGCTCGAATACACGCCCATCGCGCTGGAGCGCCCCGAGGAATACTTCACCAACGACTTCGGCCGGCAGGTGCCCACAGTTTGGGTGTTTCGGAACCAGACGGCCGCGCAGCTCACTTCGCTGCTGGCTGGACTGGACTTTCCCGAGACGGCCCGCGCCTATCTCACTGACCAGGCCCACTGGGAAAAACTGCCGCACGCTTTCCGCATTCTGCCGCCGCCCGAAGTGGTGTTGAGCCTCGGCCCGGAGACACGCCGCCGCCTTTATGAAATCCTTGGCCGCAGCCCGGACAATCCCCTCCACGCCACTCCGTTTCGCTTTCGCAAGGGAGGATTCGACGAATGGTTTGCCGAGTGTGGATTGAACCAGGCGAAGGTGGATTTGGTCCGCAAGCTCACCTACACGCAGCAAGACAATCTCTGCTTTGCCGACGCCACCACTTTCTCGCAAATCTCCACCCCCGAGGAAACCAAGTGCCTCGTCAAAACCCTCTGGCGCGTTTCCACTTTCATGATCAAGGTGCGGGTGGATGAACAGACTGATGTCGATCAACTGTTGAACTACTGGGGCCGCCTCGGCCCGGCCCGCGCCTACAAACCATTGGTCGAATCCATGTCCCGCGTGCCGAACGGCTCCGTCGTGAACATTTCCTTCTTCCTCCCGCCCTTTGCCCGGCTGCGGCTCTACACCTATCCCAACCCGCGCGATCCGAATATCACGCACCAGGATTGTTTCTGGAGCGCGATGAATTTTTTCAACCACGAACCGGACAACGGATTCTTCAATCCCGATTACATCCAGAAAGTTTTGCGCTCCGATTACGCCCGGGTGCGCGATGGCTCGCGGCAATATGGCGATGTGCTGCTGCTCCTCGGCGCGGGCGGCAAGGCTCTGCACATGTGCGTGCAAGTGGCCGACGACGTCATCTTCACCAAGAACGGCATGAACACCCAGCAGCCCTGGGTCTTGATGAAACTTCCCGAGATGCTCGGCGAATACGAGTTGGAGAAGCCGTTTGAAATCAACGTCTATCGCCGCACCACGCCGCCGCCCATCTCCTCCACTCACGAAATATCCTCCGCCGCCCGGACGCTCTGAGCGCGGACCCTTGGCACCGGAAAAGTAGGGTTCGCCCCCTCCAGCGGTCGAATGAGCCAGTCAGGCGAAGTGGACGCGCATTTTAGCCAGGGCTTGCGCGCGGTGGCTGATCCGGTTCTTCACCTCCTCGCCCAGTTCCGCGAAGGACTGCTTGAAACCCTGCGGCACAAACAGCGGGTCGTAACCAAACCCCTTCGCCCCGCTCGGCGCGAAAGTAATCCGCCCCTCGCAGGTGCCATCGAACAACGCGGGGGCTGAGTCGCCGGCGACAAACGGAACCGGCACAAGCGCGATGACACAGCGAAACCGGGCGGCACGTTGTTCCTCGGGAATCTCGCGCAACAGGCGCAACAGCTTCGCGTTGTTCTCCGCATCGGAAGAATTTCCCTCCGCTTCCGTGCCCAGGGCGGCGAACCGTGCCGAATGAACGCCGGGCGCACCGTGCAACGCATCGACTTCGAGACCGGAATCGTCGGCGAGAACGAAGGCCGGGGCTTGGAGGAGTGAGGAGTGAGGAGTGGGGATTGGAGATTGGAGCCAGCGCGCGAGTGCCACGGCTTTCTTCGTGGCGTTGCCCGCGAAGGTGTCGGCGTCCTCGAGGACAGCGGGCGCGTCGGGGAATTCGCGGAGCGTTCGGCAATGAAACAAGGCTCCGAGCATGGCCTGAATTTCCGCGACCTTGTGGGCGTTGCGCGTGGCGATGATGAGCGTCGTCATGGGCGTCAGCCTGCCCGCTGCTTATTCAACACGCGAGCCAGTAACGGGAATCTTCAGCGAAAAACCGTCGGGGTAATTCAGACTTCGCGAGTCGCCGGGACGAAACCAGCGCACCGTCCCCTGCACCGTTCCGTCTGCGCCCACGGCCAGCCAGCCGAGGATCAAACCGCGTCCATGGTAAAGCGGCATGAACAATGGGACTCGCGCATCCGTTGAAAGAAAACTCTGGGCATCCAGCGTCAGGCCATCGCCCAGCGTGCCGGACACCTGCACGCGGCCCCGGCTGGAAATTCGCAGTGTGGCACGCCCCTCATTTGGCACCGGAGCCGCCGCCCCCAACGTGAGCGCATAGTCGCCGTTGAACGCCCCGCCATTCGTGGCCGCGCCCGTGCGGTAGAGCAGCAGCGCGGGAGTTTTTCGTCCATCCGTGAGCACGCCCGTGATGTGCCCGCCCGTGGCGTCGAGTTGCAGCGAGCCGCTCAAACTGCCCCGCCGCAACACCAGCGGCGCGTAGCCGAACCGATCAAACTGCCCGGCCACCGACCCGCGAATCCCGCCGACCTGGGCCGTGCCGTGATATGCGCCCGTCTTGGTCACACGCAGCGAGAGGTAGCCCGACGTGGGGTAATTCGTTTCCGTTTCATCCAGCAGCAGCCCGGCAAAGGAGCCTTTGAGGCTGGCGAAATTCAAAGCCGGGCGGGCCGCGAAGTTGGCCCGCAACGCCTTGTCGCCATCCATCACGAGGAGCAGCGGGTTGTTCGTGGACGTAATCGCGCCCGTCCAGTTGGCGAAAACAAATCCGGCAGCCGGCTGCGCCGCCAGCGCCACAGTGGTGCCAGCAGAATAAATCACGCCCCCATTGAGCGGCGGCGTGGCGAGCACCACGCCGCCATTCGTCGGACTGAGCGTGAGGGCGAGCGTGAAGGTCGGCGGCGCGATGGGGGCGAAGTTCGCCGTCACGGTTTTGTTCGTATCCATGACGACGATCAGCACGTTCGAGCTGCTCGTCGCATCGCCGGTCCAATTCACAAACTCATTCGCTCCTGTAGCCGTGGCGGTGAGCGTCAGTGCCGTGCCCGCGAAGTAAGTGCCGTTGAATCCATTCGGCGATGGCGTCACCACGATGCTTCCCGCGCCGGAAGGATTCGTGTTTAAGGTGAGCGTGAAGGACGCGTCGGCGAACTCCGCGAAGTGACCCGTGATGATTTTGTCCGCCTCCATCGTGACCAGGATCACATTCGTGCTGGCGGTCACCGCTCCGCTCCACTCGGCAAAAACATATCCGGGCGCGGGTCGCGCCGTGAGCGTCACCACCGTACCATCAACGTAGGTTCCACCGGCGGCGTTGGGCGCAGGCGAAACTTGAATGGCTCCGCCCACCGCTGGATTGGTCAAGAGCGTGAGCGTGCGGGTCGGCGTTTCGTTGACCGAGAAATTTGCCGTTACGCTGCGCGCCCCGTCCATTATCACGGTGACAGGATTTTGCGCCGTCGTAATCGCGCCGCTCCAGTTGCTGAAGGCAAACCCCTCGTTCGCGCTGGCCGTGAGCGTAACCACGGTGCCTGCGTCGTAGCCTTCCAAGGGAGCGGGCGGGCTTGCCAACACGCTGCCCCCGTTGCTCGGGAGCACCAAAACAGTGAGCGGAAATTTCGGCGGCGGATTCACCGTGATATTCACCTCCGTGGAGAGATTGGTCGCGCCGACATTGTCCGTAGCCACGGCGACGAGGGTGTAACTGCCAGGCACCAACCCGCTCACGTTGCGGCTGAAGGGCGGACTGGTGGACACGCCGACGGAAGTTCCATTGATGAAGAATTCCACGTTCGTCACCACCCCATCGCTGTCCGTGGCGGCGACGGTAAAAGGAAAAGCGGCCGGCGAGAGGAACACCGCGCCAGTGGTCGGGCTGGTGATGTTTGCGCCGGGCGGGAGATTCATCGACGCGACCGTGACCGTGCCCGTCTGTTCGGGATAATCCTGAATGTGAATCGCGCAGAAGTAGGGGAACACGCCGGACTGCGGGAAGGTGAAGGAAAAAAGCTCCTCGTCGTTATGGAGCAGGTCGCTGGCCCAGAGGCCCTGGGACGAAGTCGTATCGTGAGCCTGGCCCCCCTTGTTGATCCAAGTCACCGTGTCGCCCGGGGCGATGATGGCGTTGGTCGGAGTAAAATAGTACTCGTAGATGAAGACGAAGACTTCCGCCGCGCGCAGGGTCGGCGCGAGCAAGAGCAGGCCAAGCAGCGCACCGCGCAGGGCGGCGAATCCGGGGTTGTTCAGGCGTGAAGTTTTCATGTCCGTTCAAGGGAGCCGCATCGTCAGCGTGCCGAAAATCATGTGCGCGGTGTAGTCGTTGAAACCGTGCGCCGTCGGCTCGGTGTAGCTGTAGAAACCGTATTGCAAGGCGGCGGTCAGGTTGGTGCTGAAGCGGTGCGTCATGCCGCCTTGCAGGCCGACCAAATCGTAATCAATGCCCAGCGGCACTCCGCTGGCCGCGTGGTGCTGCGCGAAGCGGGCGCGCGAATAATTCCCGCCCACCGTGAGGTCGGTGCGCTCGGTCATCAGGTACGTTGAGCTGGCCCCCAGGCTGTAGATGTCGCCCGCGTAGGGCACGACGCTGGCACTGTCATTGTCCTCCGTCCGGGTGCGCGACTCCTGATACGAGAACGTGGTCGCGAGCGACCAGCGGCGCACCGGCGTCACGGTCACGTTCGCGCTGTAGGTGGAGGCATCGTAGGTGCCGGCGTAGATGTGCCCGCCGCGCACCTGGAACGTCGGCGTGTTCGCCGCATCGGTGCGCGTATCGTAATCCGTCTGGGAGAGCTGGTAACTGAGCGTGGTCTTGAGCCACGAGGCCGGTCGCAGCACCAGGCGCGTTTCAAAAATGCCGCTCTCGCTGGAGCGCGAACGAATGAACCCGGGGTAGCCTTCGCCCGATGAGCCATGCGGCTGCTCATCGTGGCTCGGATCAAAGGCCGTGTCGTGCCAGCGATGCAGGTAGCTGGCGTGCAGCGAACCCCAGCGCCAGGGCGAGACGCGAAAGCCGCCCTTGTATTCCTGCCAGTTCAAGGCCGTGTCCGTGTCCTGCAAAAAATCCGTCGCGCCATACTCCTCCTCGAACTTGGCGCTCCGCTCCTGCCGCCACCGCGCCTCGGCGAACAGGACCGTGGCCGGAATGGTCGTGTAGCGCAGCACCATGTTTTCCCCGAGGGAGAATCGGTCCGTGTCGCTCCGCACCAGCCCCGGATGATCCGTGACGCCGACCGTGGGATCGTTCGGATCGCCCTCGCGATAATTGGGCCGGCCAAAGCCGCTCTGCTCCGACCACTCGTTCTGTACGCCCAGCGCCGCCGTGAAGCCCGCCCACGGCCCACCCAGTGCGTTCACATTGAAGACATGTGCGCTCTCATCGAGCGTGATGTCGCTGGCCGACCAGTATTGGCGCGCGGCGGGCCGGCCTGCGCCATCGACGCTGTTTTGTTGCAGCGTCGCGTCGGCGTCGAAGTGCGTGAATAGATAGCCGGCGGAGAGGAAGAGCCAGTCGTTGACCGATTTCTCCCCGCGCAAGGCGTTGGCCAAAAGAAATTGGTCCTGCGTCTCACGCGTCAGGGTGAAGGCGTCGGGCGAAACTTCCCCGGCCCGAAACGAGACATCGTTGACCCGCTTGGTCCGTGCATCCCAGAACTCGGCCCGCGCGTTGTCCTCGAACTGCACCCCCGCAATCTCCTGCGCGACCTCCAGCCGCAACACATGCACATCCTCGGCGATATTTTTGTAAGCGGGGTAAATGTGCCGCGTCAGGTTGGTGCCGCCGGTGCGCTGCGAAACCGGCCCCCACTGCTCCGTCGCCTCGGAGCCGTTCCGATACTGATACTCATAGCCCAGCACCACCCGCGGCCCGTCCGGGCGCGTCAGCCCGAACTCCACAAAAGTTTTGCCCCGGTCGAGATGCAAATCGCGGTCCAAGTCGAAAATGTTCCGCGTCTGAGTGGCGAAGCCGGCCACCTGAGACGGGTGGTAAGGGCCGTGCCCGTCGTCGTAGCTGCGAAACTGTTCAAAGCCGAAACGCGCAAAGCCCACGTCCTCTTTGCGCACATCGAGCGTGATCTTGTAGTCGTCGGTGAGCGCATGGCCCTCAGTCACCACGGACACGCCGTTGGTCAGCTTTTGCGCCACGCGGAAGTCGGCCAGCCCGCCGGAGAAACCGCGCCGCACCCATTGATGCTCCTGAAATTTCTGCGCATTGCCGCGCACCGTCACCCAGCGCAAGGCCGGGGTGAAAGAAAACTGCGGGGCGTACTGTGCGGCCCCATCGACCTTCTCCCAGACCACGCCCTGATCAATCCACGCGCGCAGCAAAGCGATCTGCTCGCGGGTGAGCGGCTCGCCCTTGCCCTCCGGCGGCATCTCCGAGTCTGGCACCAGCCGCGCGACGTAGTGAATGAGCCGGCTGTTCGCGCTGTCCCCCGGGATGAGGTCCACGCCGTCAGCTCCGCCCCGGAGCGCGGCGTCACGCGTAAGGAGACTCAGTTTCCCCTTGGGTTTCTCCGCCCCATGACAGCGATAACAGGCCGCCTCGAAGATCGGCTTGATGTCAGCGGTGAAATCAATCATTCGCTGACTGGCTGGAGGAAGTTTGGATCGGTCCACTTCGGCGGCAGCGACCGGGAGAAGAGCGGTCCAAAGTCCAAGGCCCAAGGCCCACAGCCGGCGAGGCGTCAGCAACCCCGTGCTCCCAACCTTGGACCCTGGGCTTTGGACCTTGGACTTCATCAGTAGCGCAGCGTGGGATCCACGTTCGAGCCATGCACGGCGGTGTGGCAGGTCGAAGTCCAGCAGGTGCCCCGATTGACAAAGGTGGTGTGGTT